>CAUSQY010000004.1:0-52212 GCA_963533645.1 uncultured Streptococcus sp.
ACCACAACCATGGCCATACGACCTGTTTCTTTTGGAAGAGCAACTCCCAGTTGACCAGATAGACCGACTGCTTTGGCGATGTAGTCCATATTTTGTTGGATTTGCATGAGCAAATATTGCAATGGATACAAGTTGTCACTCTTGATGTAAAGAAGGGCGTTGAACCAGTCGTTCCAGAAACCAAGAGCTGTCAAAAGCGTGATGGTTGCGATACCTGGAAGTGACAATGGCAAACAAATCTGGAAGAAGATCCGAGCTTCACTGGCACCATCGATACGAGCAGATTCTAGAATGGCTTCTGGAATGGTCTTCTTGAAGAAGGAACGCATCAAGATGATGTTAAATGGTGAGAGAAGCATTGGAACAATCAAGGCCCAAACGGTATCACCCAGTTGAAGCAGGCGAGTAACCACGATATAGCCTGGTACCAAACCAGCATTGAACAACATACTAAGAAGAGCAAAGATCGTAAAGAATCTGCGATACTTAAAGGTTGTCCGTGAGATGGCGTAGGCATAAGTTGTCGTGATGAAGACGTTGGTCACTGTTCCGACTACAGTTACAAAAACTGAGATAAAGAGCGCTTGGAGAATCTTATCTTTAAACTGAGCTAAGAACTGGAATCCATCTAAACCAAATTTCGAAGGGAAAAAGCTATATCCATACTGGAGAATGCTCTTTTCGTCTGTCACCGAAATGATGATAACGAAGAGAAAGGGCAAGATACAAGAAAGAGCAACCAAGCCAGAGATGATACTAAAGAAGATATCTGCTTTCTTACTGAAGGAGTGAATGCCGACATTATCGATTTTTTCTTTTTTAATTTTCTTTTCTGCCATATTCTCCTCCTTTCTAGAACAAAGCGGAGTTTGGATCGACTCGTCTTGCAAGCAAGTTTGATAGGATAACCAGAATCAAACCGACAACGGATTGGTAAAGACCGGCTGCTGAAGCCATACCGATATCTGCTGTCTGAGTCAAACCATTAAAGACATATACATCCAAAACGTTAGTTACATTGTAAAGCTGACCAGCATTGTGTGGGATTTGATAGAAGAGACCGAAGTCTGCGCGGAAGATATTTCCAACTGCAAGGATGGTCAAAACTGTTACAAGCGGAGTCAACTGAGGAATGGTTACGTTGCGAATGCGTTGCCATTTGCTAGCCCCGTCCACTGTTGCTGCTTCGTAGTAGGTTGGGTCAATTCCCATGATCGTCGCATAGTACATGACACTGCTATATCCAAAGCCTTTCCAAATACCTAGGAAAAGGAGAAGGTATGGCCAAATGCCTAAGTCAGCGTAGAAGTTGACTTCCTTCATACCAATGGATGTTAGGAAATGGTTGAAAACCCCTTTGTCAATGTTTAGGAAGGCATCTGTAAAGAAACTGATGATAACCCATGACAGGAAGTAAGGGAACAACATAGACGTTTGGAAAATCTTAACCATTCTCTTAGAGCGAAGCTCGCTGAGGATGATGGCAATCCCTACTGATACAATCAAACCGATAAAGATAAAGCCGAGATTGTAGAGAACGGTATTTCGAGTGATGATAAAGGCATCTTTTGAACTAAACAAGAATCTGAAATTATCTAACCCGACCCATTTACTATTCACAATACTATCTATGAAACCATTACTGGTCATATGGTAGTCTTTAAAGGCGACCACATTCCCAAATACTGGAATGTAAAAGAATAGAATCAACCAGAGTGCCCCTGGTAAAACCATCAAGAGAAAGATCCAGTTATCTCTCAAGGTTTTTGAAAACTTTTTCATACTTTCCTCCCTTTTTATTCCTAAAAACTGATTTCATCGAATTTTTAGGTTTGATAACGATTACATTATTAGTATACTCCTAATTGATGGCTAGGTTAAACTACTAATTATAGAAAAAACTCCACAAATTATTTTATGTGGAGAAGTTTTTTATAAGAAATAGGTTTCACGAGAAACACTCTGAACAAGGGACACTGTTCTTGTTTTTATACTCAATGAAAATCAAAGAGCAAACTAGGAAGCTAGCCGCAGGCTGTACTTGAGTACGGCAAGGCGAAGCTGACGTGGTTTGAATTTGATTTTCGAAGAGTATTAAGTCGTATAAATCGTTGAAGCTGTCGCAATGGTGTGCCACTGGTTGGCTGTTGTGGCTGCAAAGTCCTTGTCTCCATAAAAATCGTTAAATGGAAGGATTTCAACGTCTAATTCTTCGATGCGGTCAATCTGACCAGACAGATAAGCCTCGATGCGGCTTTCTGCACGTTTGATGCGTTGCAAAAGTCCGCCCATACGGATATCGATCGTATCCAAGCCAAAGACCTTATTTTCTTTCAGCCATTGGTGGCTAAAGAGGGCATGGAAGTGTTCGATTTGGCTTCTAAGTTTTGGTAATTCTTGTCTAGCGATTGCTTGCAGGCTTTCTTTATCGTTTACTTGGTAGGCCTGACGAATGCGTCGTCCCACATCAACCTTGCTGCTTAAAATAGCATTCAACTGAGCCTGAGTTTCAAAGAGATAGGCGTAGATGCCTGCTTTGTCTTTGATAGCAGCAAGGGTCTCCGCAGCATGCGCAAAGTGGGGCTTGTCCTGTTCAGGTGTCATGTGCTGGTCAAGAATCGGGCAAAGAACATCCTGATAAAAAACATAGCGGTTGGGATTGATCCCGCTGAGATTATCCGGCAAGTCTGGCAAGAGATTAGCTAGGTCAATCTGCATAAAGTCCTCAACTGATAGACCTGTATTTGTCTGGAAATGAGCAGACAAACGGTCTAGGTCATTGCGGTAGCTGAGTTCTGCCCAGATTTGCAAGCTTGGTAGGATAGAGAACTGGGCTGTTTCCCCACCATTATCCCCCCAACCCGTCACGATGACTTCTTTGATGTCATTGGCACGACAGGCTTTATTGGCCTCAATAGCGATGAGACAGCTGAAATGGTTGTTGGGTGTGAATCCAATCCACTTCCAAGCACCACCTGCAAAGGCAATATCTTGGCTAATCTTGTGATGGTTGCGGAAATTGCGGTTGTATTTTTCCTCGCTATCCTGATAATAATCCCAATAAACCAAGGTTACACGGTCTTTAAGACGATCTAGGTAGACACGAGTTTCCTCAGGAATTTCCACATCACGATCGTACTGGCCATCTGCTGACATGAGTTTGAAAAACATGTCACTCCACATTTGGCAGTGGAAACCATACTTATCGGCAATATCCAGCACGCGCTCCAAGTGTTGGCACATGAGGAGACTACGGTCCACAACACCGTTCAAAATGAGGTAGCGCCCTAAACCAACCAAGTGAGCTTCGTCCATCCCAATATTGACCTTGCGTGTCTGCAGTTTAGACAGAGTGGCAAACATCCCGTCAATCAAATCATAAACTTTTTCTTCACCGATAAGAAGAATGTCCTCTACATCACGGAGTTCTTGCACTTCTTTGACACCCCATTTAACGAAGGCCGACAAATGAGCCAAGGTCTGGATGCAAGGCACAAAGGTCATGTCAAACTGCTGGGCGTAGGCTTCTATTTCCTGCAACTCCTCAGCCGAGTAGGCACCACGGAAATAACCAAAGTAAGGTTGTCCCTCAATCTGATAAGTATCTTCCATGTAAAGCTCAAAGGTTGAATAACCCATGAGAGCCAAGACCTCAATCATCTGTTTGGCAGAAGCCACATTTAGCACTGCATTTCGCGAACAATCAGCCATGTAGGCCAACTCTTCATAAGCCGCCTGCTCTTCAATCTCTACCTTGTCACCTTCTGCTAATGCTGTTGCTAACAAAGACAAGGCGCGGTAAAGTTGATGGGGTTTGCGATAGGTTAGTTGATAATGTCCATCCTCACCCTTGATAGAGATAGAGGCCTGGTCAGACTGAGCGACTGCAACTTCCACATCTGGTAAAGAGATATGCTTTGTCAGCAAGTCGATTGCCTGAGTTTGTTTGGGACTAAGTCCTGTAAATCTTACCATTGGTTTTCCTCCTGCAACCAGTTGACAAAGGCACCATAAAGATTGGCATCTGCATGATAGGTGCAAGCTTGGATAACAGGTGCGACCGTGTATTCTTCGTAAGTTTCGACAAATGCATCAACAGCTTTTTTGACCCCTTGGATAAAATCTGGATTTTGACTGATAGAGCCTCCCAGACTAATGACATCCGGATCGATGAGATACTGAATATTGAGCAAACCTTGAGCCAGATTACGGTTCATACGCTCAATGGCTTCTTGGCAAAGGGCATTGCCAGCTCCAGCTTCTTGGTAAATCTTGCGACCATCCCAGTCAGTCTGACCGGATTTTTCAATCACGTATCGAACCATGTTCCCTGTAGATGCTAGTTGCGACCAGTTGTTGAGCTTTTCTGCTGGTGCAATGGTTGTCATATAGCCAAACTCACCACCTAAGCCGTGGCGACCACGGTGAAGTTTGCCATTGATAATCATGGCACCGCCGATTCCAGTCCCAATCACGACACAGGCTGCATTTTCAATCTCTGGGTGAGCCAGCAGTTCACTCAGTCCAACACAGTTGGCATCATTTTCTAGATGGATAGGGAGTTGATGATGAGCAAGAGCTTCATACCAAGAAAAGCCATGGATGTAAGGTACGGCACTGATTCCCTCAATCACACCTGTTTCTTGATTGACCGCTCCTGGAACGCTCATGGCAATGCCCTTATAATCTTTCTCTGCCAAGCATTTGTCTAGCCAAGTCAGTAAATCCTCCAAGTTTTCTGGTGTCGGTGTACTTGTCTTATCTAGTATTTTTCCATCAGGAGTCAGACTGGCAAACTTAATGCCAGTTCCTCCGATATCAATGGTTGCAATCGTCATATTTTCACCAATAAAGGGGCGAATCAGTAGTTAATCCTTACTCTTTCGCCCCTCCTTTCTATCTCATAGTATTAGTTATAGAACACTTTAAAACTGTTAAATGTCTTCTTTTTTAATCAATTCTGTTCGAATTTCTTGTGGAGCCAATAGTCCTGAATGAACTGGATATGGTCGCTCAAGTAAGTCAAGAATGGTTTGTTGATGTTCTGATATACGCACATTTTCTTGACTCATATTGTAGTAACGGAGTACATATCCTTCTTCATTTTCAGCTACCTTAAAGGCTGTCGGGCAGACTTGTGGCAAGCTGAGTGCCGCATGACTCAAGAGACTACCAGTCGCAGCAACACTTCCTTCTTGTTTAGCAAGCTGAAGACTAGTGAATGGTATTTGGAAGGCTTTGGCACGACGGAAGGCTGAGAAGCGTTCTTGTGCTTGGTGGCATTCGAGAGCATACTCAACTTCAAACTCACGCAAACACTGAGCCTCTGGCGTTGGGAAGTAACCCCAGTCACCTAGTTCACCTGAGGCACGAAGGATGGTCACTGCAATCGTATCGTCGCCAAGGATTTCATACTCGTGCAGTCCTTTATTGGCCACCGTCACTCCTTTTTCATCATCATAAAGGCTGACAAAAGATTGTTGGTGTTGAGGATTTTCAGGATTTTCCCAAGAAGCAGCTGGTTTGTTTGGTCGTGTCACCACCTCATAGATGCTTTCAGAGGCATTGCTTGGACGTGTGTTATGAGTCTTAACCAAGAGACGGATACGGTGGTCCTTGGCTGTGTTAGTAAAGCGAGTCTTGAAACGAATTTGTGGATTGTCAACAAAGACGGTCATCTCTGTTTCCAGAGGAAGGGTTGTCAACTCTTCTGAGCGCCCAGCTTCACGCGTCATAAACTCGATGATGCCTCTTTGTTCTGCATCCAGTTTTTCGTCTGCACTTACTGGAATTGTCAATTCATGCTTAAGCAAGATCTTGGCAAAACGAGCTGTATTTTCCAAGACTTCATAGCCTTTGAGTTCTGCGTAGATAGGCTCTGTTCCTTTTGGTTGGAAATAGATGTACTCATTTCCGATGTCACCACGGTCTTCAAAGCGGATAACATCCTCATAAGCTTCATGAGTTGTCTTGTCGTAGACTGTAATATTTTCATCCACACTGACCGTTACAAATGGCGTATCAATCACTCCGTTTTGGTAAATACCGTCACGGCCTTCTTGTTCTCCTTCGAGCAATTGGAAGGTTGTCCAAGAAAGTGGTGCCAGATGAACAGGGACTGTCACGCGCACTTGTCGGGCGATACGAGCCTGACGGAACTTGTCTTTTGGCAAATCATACTCAAAATTAGCTCCCAAATCTTCGATTTTCGCTTCTACAGCATGTCCTTCCAAGTCTTCGACACGGTAGTTTGGCAAGGTCAAGGCTGCCATCTTCTTATAGCCTTCTGTTGGGTGCAATTCTTTGAAATCACAAGTCGCCACATCAATCACTGTGCTGACAGTGTCAACCTTGTCATGCAAGCCTGTATTGATGACCGTAAAGAGATGGTCGCTTTGAGCTTCGTGGGTTGCAATTTTACCCTTCCACTCGTTGAGAAGATTGGTCTTAACGAAGTTTCCAACTTGGTTGACCTTAGCAAAACGTGTCTCCATCTCGCGGTGAACTTCGTCAATACTACAGCCACAGATACTATCATGGGGCGCATTTTGTAGAAGGACTTTCCAAGCATAGGTCAACTGGTCCTTGTGGTTGTGGCCGCCAGTGATGACGGTCAATGGTTCCACTACTTGCTCTAGGAGGTTGCTATTTTCTTGGAAGGCTTGTTTGAGGTAAATTCGTGATGAAGAAGTATTGGCAAGTGTATACCAACCATCTGTTTCCTGACTTGTCAACTCACCTGTAACCGTTGATAACTGCTCTGGTAGAGCACTTTCTACTGCATGGACATAGTCATCAAAGGAACTATGTACAAAGGTCACATCTGGGAAGAGTTCATTTGCTACACGAATGGCTTCGCTCAGATTGCGCTGTACAGGCTGGTGGTCACATCCGTTCATCATCAACCATTGGTTGGTCGAAGCGTAGTCACGCACGTCTGCCAATTTTTGTTTCCAGAAGGTCAAGGCTTCGTCTTTATCCACTGGAATTTCATTCCCATTACTGTACCAGTTGGCAAAGAGGATACCGAGGACACGACTTCCGTCTGCACCCTGCCAGTACATTTCTGAAAACTGGGAAGTAAACTGCTCATCTTCGAGGACTTGGTTGTCAAATCCAATCGGCTTCACACCACGGCCAAAGGCTGCCACGTGAATACCTGATTTTTGAAGGATTTGGGGAGCTTGTCCCATATTTCCAAAGGTATCTGGGAAGTAACCAATCTGAGTGGATTTGCCCCATTTTGCACATTCTGCTTGGCCAATCAAGGTATTGCGGACGTTGGCTTCACTTGAAATCAAGTAATCATCCTGCAAGATGTAAAAGGGACCAATTTTGAGTTTGCCTTCGTCAATGTAACGTTGGACTTTGTCGCGATTTTCTGGGCGAATTTCCAAGTAATCATCCAGGACAATGGTTTGGCCATCCAAGTGGAAACTCTTGAACTCAGGGTCATTTTCAAAGAGATCAAAAAGATTGTCAAATAACTCCACCAACTGCATCCGGTGGCTTTCAAAAGGTAGATACCACTCACGATCCCAGTGACTGTGTGAGATAATATGTACAACAACATTTTCCATGAAGTAAAACCTCATTCTAACTTAAATTTTTATTTCTATCTAACTAAAGAACTGACTAGCGAATATCCAGGTAATCCAAGACTAACTCACAGAACATCATGTTGGCCCAAGAAAACCATTCACGTGAGTAGAGCGTTGGGTCGTCCACGTGGAAGCTTTCGTGCATGACACCTGTGCCACCATCGCAGGCAACCAGCTGGTCCAGCAAGAATTTCTTCTCTGCCTTATCTCTTGTTGTCAAGCCTTGGATAGAAAGGGCAATGGGCCAGATATAGCGATAGAAGGTATGAGAACTTCCGAGACCGCTAGCGTATTCTCCTTGGTAGAAATATGGATTTTCAGGGCTCAGAATGGTGCGACGTGTGGCTTGATACACTTCGTCTTCAATGTCGCAATAGCCCAGATAAGGCGCCGCCAACAAACTTGGTACATTTGGGTCATCCATAATACTAGCATTGCCTAAACCATCCACTTCAAAGGCGTAAATCTTTTCGCCCTTGCTATTGGTGGTGTAGGCGTAATTTTCGATGCCTTCTTGGATCTCAGCTTGCAGACGTTTAGCGTCTGCGATGACACTCTCGCTATCATCTAGGGCCAATGCTGCAAAGATTTCTTGCACATACCCCAATACGACTACGGCAAACATATTGGACGGAATCAAATAGCTATACTGACAGCAGTCATCACTCGGACGAAAGGCTGACCAGGTCATACCTGTCACTGCAAAATCAGGTCCGAAGCCATCATTTACCAGAGTATCTTCCTTACGGTCCGTATCGCGAACAAAACGATAAGGTGAATTCTTGTGGTCTTGTTCCACTGTCCAAAGATGAAGAATTTCCTTGGTCGCTGCGACAAAAGTCTCATCAAACTGACTAGTCTCGCCAGTCTCTTTCCAAAGAAGATAAGCCAACTGCAAAGGATAGCAAAGCGAGTCCACCTCATACTTGCGTTCCCAAATCCAGCCATTAAGGTCGGTATGGTCAGTCTCATGGTGCCCCTTCCAGTTTTCCTCAATATTGAAGGAATTGGCATAAGGATCCTTGAGCACCAAAGTCATCTGACGCTTGACCAAACCTGCAATGGTCTGACGCAAGAGAGGATCTCTTTTAGCCACGTGCAGGTAGGGTCTGAGTTGGGCTGTCGAATCCCGAAGCCACATAGCAGGAATATCCCCTGTCAAGACAAAAGTTGAGCCATCTTCTAGAATCTCGACCGTATTGTCCAAGGTGTCTGTATAGCAACGCTCAAATACGTCCACCCACTCGGGATGGTCCTTAGCCCGCTCTGCTACTTGGTCTAGCCATTCTCTAACAATTTCTTTCAAATAAATCATCGTGCAGTTTCCTCTTTCAAACAAGTTTCATGTTCAGTATAAAAAAAAACGCCTCCAAAAGATATACACAAACTAAAGGCGTTTTGAAACAAACTTATGAAAAAAAAGTTGGGGCTCTCCCCAACTTTTCTATTCACTTTTCTTTTCGTCTTTTTTAACCTCTATCAAATGATACTCTTTTCTTTGAAGTTCTTCTTTTAACACTTCAAAATCTTCTAGCCCTCCACCATAGATTGGCCTTATACCCTCCTTAGCGACTAAATTGTCATCTTTCAATTCGTAACCATCGAAACCATAGTACTTGTAACTAACATTTGTAAATAAACTACCTTTACGCGTTACTTTATACACCGTAATTATATCAATGTCAGCACTTGACGTATTTCCTATTCCTGTAGTGATACCAATATAACTACCCTGAGGTTCTAAAGTATAGGTTTCGTTAGTACTATTCTTATTTAGCTCCTTGCTGTATGCATCATTTTTCTTCAATACATCAATTAAATTCTTCACATCTTTCGCATCTTTTAGACCTTCAACTGTTACTTCTACAGTTTTAGAGTCTACCACTTTTCCTTCTGCTTTCAAAGAATCGATACTTACGTCTTTCACTTTCAAAGTGACTTTGTCGCCATTTTTCAAGTTTCTTGGACGTCTACCATTTTCAAAATCAAAGTAGGCTTCATCCTTAGAATTTTTAGTGATTGTAATAGTGCCAGAACCGTTAAGTCCAGTGAATGTTACAGGTGTTTCTGTCAACAAGTCAGAAGCTGAAACCTTTTCATATTCTTTAAGATTTTCAACTTTGAAGGTTTTCTTTTCAGCTTTAAATGGTGAGTTTTTTGAGCTTGTTGTTACAGTGAACGTAACTTCGTCCCCATTTTTGAGACCATTTGTTTTGTCAAATTCATAATGGACACTACTAATCATCGCTTCTGCCTGTATCAATTTAGACGCCAACTTGCCATCTCTTGACACCTCTGCGTAAATAATAGGATCTTTTTTAGCCAAACCAGCTGCCTGATCTTTATTAAAGCCTACTTTTTGGTATGCTATTTCTGCTACTTTCTCAGCAATATCTTGACTATTATAAGTCACCGTTCCAGATTCTTCATAACCTGAAAACTCAACTTTGACGTCGCCAATCAAGCTTTTTGGTTGTGACTGGATAACATTGTATCCCACAAATGCTACAATAATAACGGCTACTGCCACAAGAGCTGCAATGATTTCTTTGCGTTTCGTTGCAAACAATCCTTTGGCTTTTTCAACTACTTGTTGAGCTGAAGCCTCAGCTGGAGCTTTTGCATCTTCTTTCTGTTCTGGCTTAGAATCTTTCTCTTCCACCACTTCTTCAGATTGGTCATCTTTTGCTTGCTCAGAAGCAGCTTCTCCCACAGTTTCTGGTTCTTGAGTAGCAACTGACTCCACATCCTCTACAGGCGTGTTTTCAACCTTCTCTACAGATTCTTCATTATTCACATTATTTACCGAATCACTCATAAAAAATCCCCTTTTCTTTTTTATTTTTACTATTTTAACAAAAGAATGAATATTTGTAAATTATTAACCGAAATTTATAGGGGCATTTACTTTTTAAAATTCGTTTATTGACAATTTCATGTTATACTAAACAAAAACTCCCACAGAAAGCTTTTTTATGAAACCACTACTTGAAACCATCGATACCCGCTTTGGGACTGCTAGCAAGCATGCCTTTTCTCGAGGGAATACCCTGCCCTACACGGGCGTGCCTTTTGGGATGAATTATTTTGTGCCCCAGACCAGTGACCAGGATGGAGCTTGGTTTTTCGATCCGCATCTGCCCATCTTGCAAGGGATTCGATTAACCCATCAACCAAGTCCTTGGATTGGCGACTATTCTTGGCTACTCCTAACACCTGTCACCGGCCAGCTTGGGGGAGATAGCCTCTTTCACCGTCAATCCTCCTATGATAGGGATAAGGCCTCTTTCCAACCTCATTATCTGAAGATTTTCTCCCTGCGCTATCAGATTGAAACCCAGCTCACACCGACTTGCTACGGTGCTTCTATTCGTTTGGAGCAAAAGCAAGGCAAAGCCCTCTCCCTCTATCTTCACGCAGCAGATGAACTGACAGTAGAACAAATAGATAAGCGGACTCTTGCCCTGCGTCAAGAGGGAAAAACAGAGACCAACAAAAATCCGCTGATACTGTTCACAGTCCTGCAAATGAATACGGATATTCTTGCTATCACACAAGAAGAGGGAGACTGGAGAATTGACTTAGCAAGCAGTCAAGCCGAGATTCAACTAACAACTTCTTTCATATCGCCTTCTCAAGCTCTGCTTAATCTACCTCAAAAGGACTTTGATAGCTGTAAAGCAAATGCACAAGCAGACTGGGAAAATCTCCTCCATCGTTTTGACATACTAGAGACAGGAGAAGCTGACCGAACCTTCTTTGACCACTGCCTCTACAGACTCTTCCTCTTCCCGCAGACTTTTTATGAGGTTGATGAATCAGGGCAAGCCATCCACATGGATCTGGCTACTGGTACTGTCAAGCCCGGTGTCCTCTTTAGCAACAATGGTTTCTGGGATACCTTCCGCACCACCTTCCCCCTCTTTGCCCTTATCATACCGGAACACTATCACCGCTTTCTAGAAGGTTTCCTCAATAGCTACCGCGATACTGGATTCCTTCCAAAATGGCTGGCTCCAGATGAACGGGGCATGATGCCAGGCACCCTGCTAGATGGCATTATCGCAGACAGCACCTGCAAGGACATGGCCCCCGACCTAGAAGAAGAACTCCTCCAAGCCATGCTTGAAACAGCCACCAAGTCTGACCCTCTCGGCATCAATGGTCGCCATGGACTAACCCAATACCAAGAGTTAGGCTACCTCTCTACTGACCACCACGAAAGCGTCAGCCACACCCTAGACTACGCCTATAGTGACTTTTGTATCGCCAGCTGTGCCGAAAAACTAGGTCAGAATGACATCGCGAAAACTTATAGAACTTCGTCACAAAATTACCGCCATCTATTTGACACTGCGACGGGCTACATGCGTGCGCGAGATAGCCAAGGCAACTTCCGCCCTGACTTCTCTCCCTATAGTTGGGGACGCGACTACGCCGAATGCTCTGCCATTCAAGCGACTTTAGGCGTCCTCCATGACATCCCAGGCTTAATCCAGCTTATGGGTGGAAAAGAAGCCTTCAGCAATTATCTATTGAAAGCCTGTCAGGACGCTCCTCTCTTTGAAACCACTGGCTATGGTTACGAGATTCATGAAATGAGCGAGATGGCAACAGCTCCCTTTGGACAAGTCGCCATCTCTAACCAACCGAGCTTCCACATCCCTTATCTCTTTCGCTACAGCAACTACCCAGACTACACTGCTCTTCTCATCAAGACCCTCCGTCAGAAGGCCTTTCACCCAAGCTGGCAAGCCTATCCTGGCGATGAGGACAATGGCAGTCTCTCTGCTTGGTACATCTGGTCAGCTCTTGGATTCTACCCGACCTGTCCGGGCAAACCTAGCTATGATCTCGGAGTCCCTCTCTTTGACCATCTCCGTATCTACCTGGCTAAGGAAAATAAATGGCTGGATATCCATGCTGAGCAAAACCACAGCCATTTCAACTTTGTCAAAGAATGCCGATTGGACCAGACCCCAGTATCTAGCATCCAACACCAAGACCTCTTGAAAGCTGAGCAACTGACCTTCACCCTCAGCTGGCTACCAAATCACTCCTAACCAAAAGAACCTTTGCACGATGCAAAGGTTCTTCTTTTATGAAACTTGGATCTGAAGCTGGTCAACAAGCTGCCCATCTATCGTCAGATTCAGATAAAAATCCATGGTTTTATCTCCTGCAAAATACAAGGTTGGTATCGTCAGCCTTTTTTCAATCTCACCAACTTGAAACTCAATAACTTGAATCTCGTCCCGATAAGCGACACCATGCACACCCGTCCCTGGTTGAATCGAAATCTTAGCTTCTAAAGGAATACTAGATTCTCTGCGCTTAACTGTAAAGTAGACATTTTCTCCCTTGGTCACAGCTAGACTTTTTTCTGAAAACTCTAGTTGCTGAACAGCTTCTTTTTTTGACAAGCTAGGTGTTTTATAAAGTGAAATCTTAGTTAATACTGGCAAAGCCTGTGCCTCTGTAATGGTCACGCGTATCTTCTGCGCCTCAACGACTGATCCTCGTAAGAGGCGTTTGTAGCCAACAGTATAACCAGAGCCAAACTCCTGCCAGACACCATCCAACTCTACCTCAACATGGAAAGCAGCGATGCGTTGCCCCAGCTTCAAATCTTCTCTCAGCTCAATTACATCAAAAGTTTTAGGTGTCCCTAAATCAATCTCTAATGGGATTGGCAACTCTGCATCACTTGCCCATGAACTGGTCTTCCGTCCATCTGTCAGATGAGAACAAGCAAAGTCTGGTGATAGAGCAGGGCCAGATACCGTGGCTCCCAAAGCCAAATCTTCTTTATAGAGCTCATTGCGATAGGTCACAAATTCATAGAGACGCTGGATATCCTTTTCATCAAAGAGACCATCTTGGTTTGGAGGAATATTGAGCAAGAGAGGGGTTCCCCGCCCCACTGAGTGAAAGTAGATTTCGACCAATTCCTCAAGAGACTTGGGGTCCTGATCCTCATGGTAAAACCAGCCTGGCCGAAGGGACACATCTGCCTCACCGATTGAAAACAGCGTACCTGAGGGATCACCATGCTGTAGATAATCTAATTCCGCCTCTGTTCCTAACTGGTCTGGTTTGACTTTTTGCCACAAGGGATCCCCTGCATAGCCTCGTTCATTTCCAATCCAGCGAATACTAGTTCCCTCAGTTGAGAAAATCAAACAATCGCCCTGCAAGTCACGAATGATTTCAAACCAGGTCTCAAACTTATAGTTGACCTTCTGGCCCCTTCCCCTCGAGCACCATCCATCCACACCTCAGAGAACTTCCCGGCATTCCCATAGGCAGGATTTGACAAGATTTCCTTCAATTGAGCCAGATAGTAGGCATTGTAGTCCGCTTCTCGGTCCACGTGATAGAGGGGACTGTGAGCATCCCAAGGAGACAAATACACTCCCATGTCCATGTCAAACTCAGTCGCAGCTTTGGAAACCTCAAGGAGCAAGTCCCCCTTTCCACCCCTCCAAGGGCTAGCCTTGACCGAATAGTCTGTATGTGCTGACGGATAGAGCACAAAACCATCGTGGTGCTTCACCACCAAAATCAGCTTTTTAAAACCTGTTTCTTTGAGTACCCGAACCCATTCACGCGCATCCAACTTGGTCGGGTTAAAACGCATAGGATCCTCTTGCCCACTTCCCCATTCTTGGTCATAAAAGGTATTGGGGCCAAAATGGATAAAGGCAGCTAGTTCATCCTCTAAATAAGCTAGCTGGGCCTGACTTGGTAATGGTCCATGTGGTTTTATGTTCGTCATCATCTCATATCTCTTTCTCTTGTTCACAAAGTTATCCACAACTTGTGGATAAGAAAACATACCTAAAAACTAGTCTTTTCAGACTCCAGCTTTTAGACCTGGAAGCTTTCACCCTAAACAAAACTTTGTCAAATAGCTTTATACTAGGGTTTCTACTAGCTTTCTAGAAAGTCACTAGTATACGGAACTATTATCAGAATACTTCAACACCATGGATTAGATATCATTCTTCCTCAGACTTATCCACAGACTGTGAATAAGCTATTGTTCCAGACCGCTCTTTCCTTGACTATAACAAAAAGCGATAGTAGCGTCAATATGACTAAGATTTCTTCCTAAATCCCCTGAAAAGATTCTATAATTTGTACAATCGTAGCTTTTGCATTCGTCAACTAGTTAGAAGCAGCCAGTAGAAAATGACTTCTTTACCACATTGTGAGCAGTACAACTGTGGTACCATAACGCCCACAGCCTATTCAGAGATAATCATTTCTAGCAAAAAATCCCGCAGATTTGCGGGATTTTCTCTTGCATCAATGCGCCAACATTTCTTGGGCGATTTCTTGGCCAGATAGGTTATCTGGGTAGTAGGTTGGCCAGTTATCCATTTCTTCAAAGAGGGCTTCTTGGCTTGTGCCTCCAAAGAAGATATGGAAATGTTCTGCCTTAACTGGGGCGATATTGTGGTCACTAAACTGAACATACTTGAACTGTCCAGCGTCCGCATCTGTCGCTTCAAAGAGGAAGCGCACGCCACGATTGCCTTTCTTATAAGTCAAGATTTTCTTGCCGACATACTTGTAGGTGAATTTCTTGCTTTGGCCACCTTGAACAAATTCCATAGTATTATCCGTAATGTTGATCTTAGTCACATCTGTCTGATAACCTTTTCTATAGTAGGCCTTGTACTCATCCTTTGTCATCTTGCCAGTTAACTTAGCCTTGTAGTCAAAGACTTGATCAAAAGTTCCATCCTCAAGGAAAGGATAGACCGACTGCCATTTGCCAATATAGTCACTCAAGGTACGATCTTTGACATCTGCATCCTCAAAGTAACCATTGTGAACTGTCTTGGTGTTTTCTTCCTTTTCTGGCTCAATTTCTGGTCCTTCTTGGTCTGTTGTCTGCTTCAAAGCCTTGAGGTTTTTCTCCATCACGGAGATATAGTCCTCACCAGCCTTGGTTGCTTCTTCTGTCAGACTTTCTAGCGGATTGAGCACATCTAGTTTGACGCCCGTTTCTTTTGAGAGGGTATTGGCGAGGGCTTGTGAGGCATTTTCCTCAAAGTAGATATAAGAAATCTTGTTTTTCTTGATATACTCGGTCAACTCTGCTAAACGAGCTGCTGATGGTTCTGCATCTGGTGAGAGACCTGAGATGGATACTTGCTTGAGACCGTAGTCCAAGGCAAGGTAGTTAAAGGCAGCGTGCTGGGTTACAAAGCTCTTTTGTTTGGCTTGAGATAAGCCATCTGTGTAGGCCTTGTCCAAGGCTTGTAACTTCTCAATATAGGCAGCAGCATTCTTCTCAAAAGTCTCTTTTTTATCAGGATAATCTGCTGACAAGCTGTCACGGATATGTTCTACCAGTTTGATGGCGCGTGCTGGTGAAAGCCAAACGTGGGGATCGTAGTCGTGATGGTGACCCTCACCGCCATGGTCATGCCCTTCCTCTTCCTCACCACCTGGCAAGAGGAGCATATCACCTGTCGCCTTGATGGTTTTCACTTTTTTCTTATCCAAGGATTCTAGCAATTTTGGAACCCAAGTTTCCATATTTTCATTTTCATAGACAAAGGTATCTGCATCTTGGATTTTAGCAACTGCCTTGGCAGACGGTTCGTATTCGTGAGGTTCTGTACCAGCACCGATTAGAAGTTCTACATTAGCGGTATCTCCTGCGACTTGTTTGGTAAATTCGTAGACAGGGTAAAAGGTTGTCACGATATTTAGCTTCCCATCTGCCTGCTTTTGATTGGAACAAGCCACTAAAAACAGGGCACATAGACTAACCAGTAGTAAGCTAATTTTTTTCATTTCATTCTCCTATTTGATAAAACGTTTCAGTAGACTGACTAACAAAAAGACAGCTACAAAGATAATGGTGATACTAGCGCTAGCAGGGGTTTCTGCATAGTAGGAAATATAAAGTCCTGCCACCATTCCCAAAAAGCCAATAGCGCTGGCTAGTAACATAACGGATTTGAAGTTTTTCCCCAGACGAAGGGCAATACTAGCTGGCAAGACCATAATGGTCGACACCAAAAGAGCTCCTGCTGCTGGTATCATAAGGGCAATGGCCACCCCTGTCACCATGTTAAAAAGAATGGACATGGTACGAACTGGCAAGCCATCCACAAAGGCCGTGTCCTCATCAAAAGTCAGGATATACATTGGTCGCAAGAATAAGAAAGTCAAGAGTAAAACGACCGCCGCAATGGCAAAGAGGAAAATCACCTGCTCCTGGCTAATGGTCACAATCGAACCAAAGAGATATTGGTCCAAACTCATGGAACTCGAACTTTTCCCCTTACTCATCACGATAAGAGACACTGCAAGCCCTGTCGACATGAGGATGGCAGTTCCGATTTCCATAAAGTTCTTATAGACTGTACGGAGATACTCTAGAAAGACCGCTGCGATCAAGACAATAGCAATGGTTGAAATAGTTGGAGAAATCCCCAAAACCAGACCAAAGGCTACACCTGATAGCGAAACGTGACTGAGTGTATCACTCATGAGACTCTGGCGACGTAAGATAAGGAAGGTCCCGAGGACTGGTGAAAAGAGACTCATGGCAATGACCGCCAAGAAGGCTCGCTGCATAAAGTCATAAGATAACAAACTAAGCATGTTCCACCTCCTGGTCGCTTTCGTGAACGTTGAAACAACGCCATGGCGAGTCTTGATTGCGCACTAGATGGATATTGCGATCTGCGTAGTCCTTGACCTCCTCAGGGTCATGGGTAATCATCAAAACAGCCTTGCCATGGTGATGAGCACTGTGGTGCATGAGTTCGTAAAATTCATTTTTGCTTCCAGCATCCATCCCTGTTGTCGGCTCATCCAGGACAAAGATATCTGGGTCAGAAGCAAACATCCGGGCAATCACTGCTCGTTGCTTTTGCCCCCCCGATAGGGAGCCAATTCGTTTATCACGGTGTTCCCACATACCAACTGAGTCTAGACTGGCCTTGATATGCTCCTCATCGTGGGCATTCAAACGACGGAACCAGCCCTTTCGTGGATAGCGACCCGACTTGACAAATTCATAAACTGTACTTGGAAAACCAGCATTAAAACTGGCAATCTGCTGAGGAAGATAAGCTATCCTAAGTTTTTTCCCATGAGTATTTGTCTTTGAGATGGTTACCTTGCCAAATCTTGGCTGCAAGATACCTAGACTAGCCTTGATAAGCGTTGTCTTGGCAGCTCCATTTTCACCAGTCAGGGTGACAAACTCCCCACTATCAACACTGTAGTTGATGTGCTCGAGGACAGGCTCTTTGTCATAATAGAAAGACAAGTCCTCTACTGTAATATACCGCATTATTTGATTTCTCCTACTAAAGCAGTTAAAAACCGCTGGATGACTTCTTGTTCATTTGGAGTAAACTGATTCGCTACTTGTTCATAGGCTGAGAGCGTGTGTTCATGATGATGGTGGTGTTCTGCCGCTACTGGTCGAGCTAGCTCTGTCAGTTGATAAAAGATCACACGCGCATCCTTGGGATCTCTGGATGTCTCTAACATGCCCTCTTTGACCAAAGACTTGATAGCCTTGGTCACTGCTGCCTGACTGACATTGAGACGACGGGCTAGCTCCGAGTTGGTTAGGGATTCTTCCGACAAGAGCATGAGGATGTGTTCCTGAGTATTGGTCAAGGCTACGTCACTTGTGCAATGCCCAATCAGAATTTCATGCTGGTTCTCAGATCTCAAGATCACCTCGTTTAAAAAGTTGTCGATTTCCTGTGCAAGCTGTCTCATATGTTACTCCTTCCCTAGCTATCTTTTCGTAAAAAACATAGATAGTCGCCGATTCTTTACTGGTTAATTATATCATAAACCAAAAAAGAGTCAAGGGAAAAAGGCGTAAAAACGTTTCCCTAGACTCTTCTAGATGTGAAATTTAACCTATTTTAGCTTTGGTTTTCGGCTCGATAAGATACCTGCCAGACCAGCTACCATTCCCACCAAGAGCAAGAAGATGGATTGTTCACTTCCTGTATTTGGAAGAGCTTTTTCTGAGACAACTGCCTTCTTGCTAAATTGACCTGCCACCTCATAAGTCAATGGCACATTTGTAGTCGCATCGTTAGCAGCTGCATTCGTTTGAGGTGTTTCTACTGGTAGACTAAAAGTTGTAGAGTCCACAGAAATCGTCCGTGAGTTCGGATTGATCTTTTCATACTGGGTCAAATCAGCAGTTTTCAGATACTCTTCAAAGGCTGCATCCATAGAAGGACCTTCTTCACGCGCACCACCCAACATCGTGTAGCCATCACCACCCGCAGCTAGGAAATCATTGGTTGCAAGATAGTAAGTTTTTGCGAGGTCTAGAAGATCATAACGACCAGTTGTGCGGTTTTTGACCTGGATGGCCAAGACACGTTTACCTGATGGTAGGTTGGTATCATAGTAGACCTTCACACCTGAAACTTGCAAGAAGCCACCACTTGGTTCTAGCAATGGTTGCCCGTTCTCATCCAAGACCTTCTTGCCATCCTTATCGACCTGCAAGATAGATCCGAGTGACTTTTCAAACATATCCAATACTTGTTGCCCCGTCACTTGGATTTGTGAGATGGTATTTCCAAATGGAAGAACGGCAATGACATTTCCTTTAGTGATCGGTTTGCCTTTTGCAATGGTTTCACGCAAGCCACCACCATTTGTCACAGCGATGTCTGTCGGATGGCTAAATCCTGTCTGACCGTACTGATAGAGGGAGTCCGCTACGACGTTTCCGAGGTTGGTTTCACGAACCCGAACATTTTCACGATCTCCATTGAGTTCTACAGGGCTGTTTGAAACGACTTCAACAGCATTTTCAGCATCGTATTTTTGTTTAATGTCTTTGACTAGTTTTTCAACTGTTGGATTAGCTGGTAATTTTTTAGCATCAGCAGCCGGAATCTGAGTTGGATTTCCCAAAAGCTGACGTGATTTGTAGGTAATTTTTCCTACATTATGAAGGTAGCTTCCTGTCTGGTTATAGGTAACATTGTCGCCATAAGTCGTTGATTCTACTGTATGAGAGTGTCCGTCGATTACTGTTACGCGTTTCCCTTTCAAACGAGGATTTTTAGACAAGGCTTCAGCCAAAGTTGAACCACGCCATTCTACTGGGGTTGTGGTATCCACACCCAAGTGAGCCAGCACAACATAGTGTTTGTAGTCCTTGCCTTCTGCACGAGCCTTGGCTTGGACTTCTTCGATGACCTTATTGACTTCAGAGATTGGATCTGTAAAGGTTACCCCTTTGACATTTTTAGGGTGAGTTTTGGTAGCTGTTTCAGGTGTTGTCACGCCGATTACAACAAACTCATCACCTTCCACAGTCTTATCTTTATCAACGATTGTAGAAGCTTCAAAGAGACGAGCACCATTGACGTAGGTATTTGAGCTAAGTAATGGGAATTTCAAGATTTCCTTGTATTTTTTAACTTCATCAAGACCAAAGTCAAACTCATGGTTTCCTACTGCCATGGCATCATACTGCATCTGATTGAGAATTTCAGCGCGTGCTTCACCCTTAGTAGAGTTGGAAATCGGTAAACCTTGGAAGGCGTCTCCCGCATCAACAACCAGAGTATTTTGATTTGATTTCGCACGCTCCTGCTCAATGACGGTCGCTAACTTGGCATCACCAATTACTCCCTTTTCCTCTACAATACGACCATGGACATCATTGGTGTGTAAGATAACGGTGTCCTTTTCTTCGCCTTTAGTAGATTCAGCAGGAGCTGACGGAGTTTCTGCAGGTGCAACCGCTTCTGAAGTTGCTGAAGTTTCTGGTACCGCAGGGCTCTCAACAGGGGCTGGAGTCGCCGACGTAGCAGGAGTCGCTACAACAGCTGAACTTTCTGCAGGAGTTGTTGCTTCTTCAGCATAGACTTGTCCAGCTAAGAAGGCTGGAGCTAACAGGGCTGTCGACAAGACAGGTAACAAAGAACGTTTGTTCATTTTAAAATCCCTTTCTTTTCTTTTTCTCTTTTATATTATACGCTATTTCTAAAAATTTTGAAACTTTTGACCTATTTGCATCTTAAATATTCGCCATTTAAACAAAAAAGCTTGGGTTCAAATCCCAAACTTTTAGCTCATTTTATTGGAAATCTTTGATGTTCCCATCGTAGGTAGCCCAGTCCTTGCTAAAGAAGCGGTCATTCATCTTGTAGTCTGGAGCTGGTTTCGGATCCGTCAAGAAAGGATTGACAACCTTATCAAAAGCCAGCCAACCTAACCATCCTAGATGAATGGTATCCTTAACAAAATAAGGATCCCCTCCATTTTTTGAAAAATCAGCAATATTGGTAAAACCCTGACTTTCTAATTGGTAACGAATTTTCTCCACTGCATGCTGGTACATCTCTTCGCTGAGTCCTGTGTACTCCATCCACTTCTTGTTAACCGGCTGGATGACAAAGAGTACATTGACATTCGACTTAGCAAATTGATTGAGGACCAGCTGCAAATCATTGTACTCAGAGGACTTGAGGAAGTTGTAATTTTTTTGATATCCTTCCCATTTTTTAAAATCCTTTTGAATCTCTCTCGTATAGAAATGATTTTCCATCCCCATATCGTTATTGGTCGTATTTGCCTCTGCATCCTTACGAACAATTTTTTCTAACTCATCATAAGAAAATTGATCCGGAAGATCTTTTAAATAGTTCTCCACGTGTTCCTTGTACTTGAGTTGTCCTCGAATGGAGAATTGTCCAAAGAGAGCGGATTGTTTTTCGTTGAATCGCGCAAAAATATCAATAGCAACCTGATCAACATCTGATAATTCTTCACCCTTTGACAGTTTTTGAACAATGCCTTTTAATGCAACATTAGGATTCTGCTTTAACAATCGAATAGCCGCATGCTTTGCAGCAATGTCACCAGATTGATTTCCCAAAAAAGCTGTCAATTGGTCACTGTTAAAAAATCTCTGAAACGCTGCGGGTTCATAATCTGTCTCCGTAAACCACTGAGGCGAAATCACAAATACAGCCTGCTTATTCTCTATTTCTGGCAAAATTTGCTGTAGACCAAAATATTGATTTAGAGAGGCTGCTCCTGCTTGACCTAGAAAGTAAGGACGATAGGGACGATGGTATTTTTCCGCTAAAACAGCTGGATGGACACTATCAAATCGAATCCATTCACTGGACCCTAGAAAAGGAATAAAACGCATATTTGGATCAGTAAGAGCCCTTACTTTTTGGCTTCTCTCTTTAAAACTTTCTGCACTAACAGAAGCCGCCGAGTATTTCTCCTCCGTCAGATTATGGCTTGTTGTACTTGGATAAAAAAAGATGAGCAGAAGAACCAATAATCCAGCAATGAAGATAGGCCCGAAAATCAGCCACAAGCGTTTAAGCATTCTTCAACTCCGTAATGCCTTCTACGATTTTATTAGCCGTATTCCAGTCATCACGACCGAATTCCGTCACTGGAACACGAATGTCAAAACGGTTTTCAATCTCAACAATCAATTCAACCGTTCCCATGCTATCCAAGACACCAGCATCAAAAAGATCTTCATCCATCATGTCAGAAACATCTTCCATAAACAACTCATCAATAATTTCAATAACTTCTGATTTGATATCCATTTTTTATATCCTTTTATTTTTTAAACCATAAATCATTCAAAAATCCAGAAAAGATTAAGAATGACAGCATGACGACATGGAAGGTGACAACCATGCCAAGCAACTGAATCCAGCGATTCTCAGGTAAGGAACCCTTTCCAGCTTTTTTCCGTTCTTTATTGAGCGCTTTTTTCTTACGAACCCATGCATCATTGATGACCAGCCCAATCCCATGAAAAAGTCCATAGGCGATATAGTACCAGGTCACACCATGCCAAAATCCCATAATCAGCATATTGAGAATATAGGCTACACTTGAGGTCACATTACGATTTTTAAAGACCTTCTTTCTGGTCAACACCATGACCATCCGCATAAAGACAAAGTCACGGAACCAGAAAGACAGACTCATGTGCCAGCGATTCCAAAACTCTTTTAAATCCCTTGACAAAAAGGGCTTGTTAAAGTTGATAGGACTATGAATACCCATCAAGTTTGAAATGGCTAAAGCAAACATAGAATAGCCCGCAAAGTCAAAGAAGAGCTCCAGACCAAAGGTGTACATGACCGCTAAAGCGTAGAGGTTAAAGAAACCACCTGTCTGCAAGGCCAAATTTTTCAGAGGAGGCAATAATGTCTCTCCTAAAATGTGAGCCAAGATAAACTTGTAGAGGAAGCCAAGCATGATATATTTGACAGCCTCTTCTAGCATATCCATCAGCTCATCTCGCTCAGGAATGGTCTCATAATTTTCATTGAAGCGTTTAAAACGATCAATGGGACCACTTGAGAAAGTCGGCATAAAGAGAAGAAAACGTAAGAATTGCCAAATCGTTAAATCCTTGATGACACCGTCTCTCAACTCAACGATAACCCCAACTGCACGAAAGGTTAAGTAAGAAATCCCTAAAAATCCAAACAAAGATTGAGGCCCATGAATAGCAGGAGATACTTTCACAAATATGATAGGCAATAGGGATAGAAAACTAACCAGGTAAAATATCCATTTACTATCCCGTTGTTTCCTGTACCTTTTGTAGAAAGATACAAGAAGTACTTGCCAGATAACATAAAGGATAAGAGCGCTTATTTGATTCGTCTTTCCACCGACCAACATGGTGACGATAAAGAAGAGACTAACAAGCACCTCGTACAAGGCAAAACGTTTCTTGAAAAAAAGACCGATAAAGATAGGTAAAGTCGCAACAATTACATATAAAAAGTACTGAAGATCACCATAAGGTTCCAAATGAGGTAGCTGTTTATAAAGCTCCATCATCGGCTGTTTACCTCGTTAATCAAGCCCTTGATATCAATTTTACCATTAGGCGTTAGTGGTAAACTGTCTCGATAGAGAAACTTAGACGGCATCATATAAGACATCATGATATCTGCTAGGTCTTCCTTAATAGCCTTGGTAATATCGATATCACGTTCAAACTGCTGACGGAAACCGTCCTTTAGGATGACATAGGCCAGTAGATTTTGTACCTTGTGGTCCTTGTTATAACGCGGAACAGCAACAGCAGACTCGATAAAGCGAGATTTGTTGAGGTTTTGAGAGACATCTTCAAGCTCAATGCGATACCCATTAAACTTAATCTGGAAATCCATGCGCCCACCATAGAGAAGCAAGCCCTCATCTGTCATGGTTCCCACATCCCCTGTGTGGTAGGCTGGAAGACCTTCGAACTCAAAGAAAGCTTCTGCCGTTTTTTCAGGATTATTCATATAGCCTTTTGAAACAGCTGGACCAGAAACGATGATTTCTCCCTGCTCACCATTTAGAACTTTCTTACCTTCCTCATCAATGATAAAGGTTGGAGAATCCGCCTTGGCATAGCCGATTGGCAGGCGTTTGAGAGTCGCCAACATCTCATCAGTGACGGCAACTGCTGACAAAGCCACTGTCGCTTCTGTTGGTCCGTAGGCATTGATAATACGAGCATTTGGGAATCGCTCGCGTAGTTTTTGAGCTGTTTTGACCGTCAATTCTTCACCATCAAAGTAGAAATGCGTGATTCCTGGCATTTTCTCGCTATTAAAGTCTTCTGACAACATGGCCATATCTGCAAAGGACGGTGTTGAGGTCCAGATAGCGATTGGCAAGGAAAAAATCGTCGCAAAGAGTTTTTTGAAGTCCTGGGTAATGGCTGAAGGAAGAGCGAAAAGCGTGCCACCAAGTGCCAAGGTCGGTGCCCAGTACATGACAGATAGGTCAAAAGAATAAGGGGGCTGAGCCAGCATTTGTGGACGACTTGGCGTCGCAAATTCCTTATCTGTAATCATCCAGTTGGTAAAGCTGAGGAGATTATCATGGGAAATCTGCACTCCCTTAGGCTTACCAGTCGTACCAGAAGTAAAGATGATGTAGTAGTTGTCATCTCCCTTGACTGGATGGTTCATCTCGTAGCTAGAAGCTTGAGCAAAAGCTTCATGGACTTGCTCCAAATTCAGCATCGGTATGCTAGTTTGCTCTAATGGAAATTCTGAAATGGCAATAATCAAACTTGGCTCTGCAACTTCTACGATAGCAGAAACTCGTTCCAAGGCCGAATGGCTATCAATTGGAATATAGGCATGTCCCGACTTAGTCAGCGCAACAAAGGTAGCCAGCATCTCATACTCCTGTCCGCCATAGACAACAACAGGAGATTTCTCAGGCAAATCAAGTCGATCGATGGCTGCAGCTAAACTATCTGAATCAGTCTTCAGATCACCATAAGTTTGTTCTTGGCCTAAAACATTGTAAACAGGATATGTTGGTTGTGTTTGAGCAAAGTGCTCAATCGTTTCAATCATATCTTTTATCGGTATATTAGACAATGATCCTCTTCTCCTTTAAACTAGAACTCATTATAAATAAAGGTGCCTTGGCTCTGACCAAGGTAACTAAAAAAATAAAGTAAGCCAAGCAAGATTACAAAATATAGAGCCGTCCGGCCTAAGAATACATGTAAATTTCGTTGTTTTTTCATAAGCTATCCATTAATATATTGTTTTTGTTAGCTATCAGTATGTATTGTTAGCATCTTATCTTCCTAACATTTTACCACTTTATCAACCTTTTTTTCAACTGTTTACCATAACTTAAAAGTTGGTTTTAGCTTATTTTAAGACAAGTTAAAATGTTAATGATTTTAACATCAAAAAAGAGCCTGAGACTTCCTGTCTCAAACTCTGTTGCCAATAGCTCTTTTATCTTAGAAAAGTGAAAATACTAGGACTGCCAAGCCTGCACCAATGATAGGTCCCACAACTGGAATCCAAGCATAAGACCAGTCCCCATCTCCCTTATTTGAAATCGGAAGGATGCTGTGCATGATGCGAGGACCGAGGTCACGAGCTGGGTTCAAGGCATAACCAGTTGTCCCACCTAGTGAAAGACCGATACCAACAATCAACGTTCCCACTGCAAAGGTCCCTAATCCTGCTTGAAGGTCATAGAGCCCCAAGGAAAAGATTGTCAAGAGCAAAACAAAGGTTCCAAGGATTTCGCTAACCAAGTTGGATACTGTGTTCTTGATTGCTGGTCCAGTACTAAAGGTCGCTAGGATATTGCCTGCATTTTCTTCTTCATCATAGTGTGGTTTGAATTGCAACCAAACCAAAATCTGAGCCACCATCGCTCCTGCGAATTGGGCTAGGATATATGGGAATACTGAAGCCCAAGGCAAGTCACCTTTTAAGGCTACACCAAGCGTCACAGCTGGGTTTAAGTGTGCAGGACTAAGTTTGCCAGATACAAAGACGGCAACCGCAACGGCGATCCCCCATCCCATCGTGATGACGATCCATCCTGAATTGTTACTCTTGGTTTTGGGAAGAACCACACCTGCTACAACACCATTTCCTAGGAGGATAAGGATTAAAGTTCCCAAAAATTCTCCAAATAATTCTTTCATCATTTCTTTGTCTCCATTTAAAAGAAGGGGCGGGCGACAAGGAATGCTGCCCTCCACCTCTTTTCCTTTTTTAATTTTTTAGTTCTGCCAAATCGTTTTGAGCAAGGGCTGCTTCAACATCCGCACGGTAAGCTACTTTTTCTTCTTCTGTCCAGTCATAGAATCGTCCCATTTCATCCAGAACTGGCTCCACGATGCTATCCAAACTATCACGCATAAAGAGCATGTGGTTGGTACGGCGAAGGAGGAAGTCAACTGGGCTAAGAGCCAACTCATTGCGCATTGCATAGTGAAGGGACAAGGTATCTGCCAAGCTGAGTCCTGGTGCTTGTTCCAAGCTGTGAGCAAGGGCAAAGACCTTCGGTGCATTTGAACCGTAGAGATTTGCTAGGTAATGAGCTTCCTTGCTATCCAAGCCACGTGACACTCCAAGTTGAGCAAAGGCTTCAATTTCTGAGTCCACATTTGCTGGGTTCAATTCTCCACCAGAAACAGGGTAAGTCTTCGAGTTGATGAGTTTAAAGCTACGGTCAAATTCCGCTTTGAGGATATCAACTACGCGCTCCATAGCCCCTTCAGCCATCTTACGATAGTCTGTGATTTTACCACCAGCAAGGGTCAACAGGCCATTGTCATCACGATCCAAGCTTGAACCACGAGAAACTGCAGATGGATCCAAATGTTTCTCAGATGTGCTGCTTTCAAGCTTGCTGACAGCAGATTCAACATCTTCACGCGTTTTTTCTTTCGATAGATAAGCTTCGACAGTCGCAATCAGTGCGTTGAAGCTCTCGTCGCTAATGGTACCGTTATTTCCGCCATTGTAGTCAGAAGCGCTATTGCCTGCGATCAATGGACGAAGACCAGCCCAGCTGCTTTCGATATCATCAATGGTGATGTTGGCTTCTGGGAAGCGGTTGTTGACAATGCCAAGTAGATAATCTACATCTTCCTGCGTCACTTTTGGATGTTCCAAATCGCCTGTGTAGTCTGTATCGGTTGTCCCAAAGTAAGTCTTGTTTTCACGTGGGAGGACAAAGACCATCCGGCCATCTCCCAAACCTGTATCAAAGTAAACTGGCTGTGAAACCTTGATCTTACTTGAATCCACTACCAAGTGAACTCCCTTAGTTGGACGCATTTGTGAGAATTGGGTTCCCTTATTGGACAAATTGCGTACCTTGTCACTCCAAGGACCTGTCGTATTGATAACCAGACGAGCCTTGATTTCAAAGACTTGGTCTGTCAACAAATCACGGGCTACGACGCCTGTAATCTTGCCACTTTCGTCAAAGAGGAAGCCTTCGGCCTTAACGTGGTTGGCAATGAGGGCACCGTCTTGATTGGCACGTTTGATATTTTCAATCACGAGACGCGCATCGTTGTTACGGAAGTCAAGGTAAACCCCACCTCCTACCAAGCCTTCTTTCTTCAAGTTTGGCTGGCGTTCCAAGACTTCTTCCTTGCTCAAGACCTTATTAGCAGCTGGCGTGTTATTAACTCCTGCCAAAAGGTCATACAAGTCCATAGCTACTTTAAGACGGAAGAGGCTAAAGGTCGCTCCATCTTCATCGTAAACTGGCAAGAGCATTGGATCTGGCTTTGGAATATGTGGAGCGATTTGTTGAACCACTGCACGCTCAGAAACTGTATCTGAGACTACTTCCACATCAAATTGCTTGAGGTAACGCAGACCTCCGTGAACCAATTTTGTTGAACGGCTAGATGTTCCTTCTGCGAAGTCCTGCATTTCAATCAAACCAGTGTCAAGACCACTAGCTGCTGCCTGCAAAGCTACACCAGCTCCTGTAATCCCCCCACCAATAATCAGGAGATCCAAGGTGCGTTCCTGCATTTTTTTAATTGATAATTCACGTGTTTTCTTTGAAAATTCCATATTTACACACTTTCTAACTGAGTCGTTTCATTCTTAAGCTGATCATTGCATCAAGAAACAGTATTAGTCGTCGATTTCCGCAAAGACTTGCGTTGCTTTCACAGCCTTCTTCCAGCCCTTGTAGAGTTGTTCCTTGCGCGATTCGTTCATGGATGGCTCAAAGAGTTCTCCTGTCTCGTTCAAGAGTTTCAACTCATCCAAATCCTTCCAGTAACCCACTGCCAAACCAGCTAGGAAGGCTGCACCTAGGGCAGTTGTTTCCAAGTTTTTAGCACGGGCAATATCGATTCCTAAGATGTCAGCCTGGAACTGCATGAGGAAGTTGTTCATAGCTGCACCGCCGTCAACTTTGAGGACTTGAATAGCAGTCTGAGCATCCACTTGCATGGTGTCGATGATGTCACGTACTTGATAAGCGATAGACTGCAAGGTTGCCTTGATAAAGTCTTCTTTGCTTGTCCCACGAGTCAAGCCAAAGACCGAACCACGAGCATTTTGGTTCCAATATGGAGCACCTAGACCTGTAAAGGCAGGAACGACATAAACTTCGTCGTTGTTGTGAGAATTGAGAGCATATTTTTCAGACTCTGGTGAATTTTCAACCATGCGAAGTCCATCACGAAGCCACTGAATGGCACTTCCTGCGATGAAGATAGAACCTTCCAAGGCATAGTAAACCTTGCCGTTGATTCCATAACCAATCGTTGTCAAGAGGTTATTTTCAGACAACTGCATTTCTTCACCAGTATTCATGATGATGAAGGAACCAGTTCCGTAGGTATTTTTAACCATACCAGGATCAAAAGCTAACTGTCCAAAGAGGGCTGCCTGTTGGTCTCCAGCCATACCTGAAATTGGCACTTCTCCACCATAGAAATGGAATGGAGCTGTCTTTCCATAGATTTCAGAGTTAGAACGAACTTCTGGAAGCATGGCCTTCGGAATGTTAAGGATTTCCAAAATCTCATCATCCCATTTGAGTTCTTTAATGTTATAGAGCATGGTACGAGCCGCATTTGAGTAGTCCGTCACGTGAGCCGCACCGTCAGTCAATTTCCAAACCAGCCAAGTATCAATGGTACCAAAGAGCAATTCACCCTTTTCAGCTCGCTCTTGAGCGCCTTCTACATGGTCCAAAATCCAACGAACCTTAGTCGCTGAGAAGTAAGCATCGATGATCAAACCAGTCTTTTCATGGAATTTTTCCACATAACCTTGATTTTTCAGTTGTTCAGCTAGAGGAGCAGTCTGGCGTGATTGCCAAACGATAGCATTATAGATAGGGAGCCCTGTTTTCTTATCCCAGACGACAGTTGTTTCACGTTGGTTGGTAATCCCGATTGCCTCGATTTGACTTGGTTTCACACCACTTTCGATGAAAGCACCCGCAATAACTGACTGAACAGAGTTCCAAATTTCATTGGCATTGTGCTCTACCCAACCTGCTTGAGGGAAAATCTGAGTGAACTCTTTTTGACTAGAACTGACCTTTTCTCCTTTTTTGTTAAAAATGATGGCGCGAGAACTAGTAGTTCCTTGGTCAATAGCCATGATGTATTTTTCTTGTGACATGTGCTGTCCTCCTGATAAAATCTTGAGGGGGTTCCTCTTTACAGTAACTAGTATACAAAATAAAGCGCTTTCTTGTTTATCAATTTTTTTAAAATTTTAAAAAAAAGTGAGGAGATTGTGCGAATTTCACAAAAAAGACCTGAAAACTCAGGCCTTTTAAGCAAAGAGCATCTGACGAATCTTCGCCAAATCTTCCATATCCAAATCATTTTTTAAATAATAGACCGGAGTCTGTTCTTTCTTATGAATCGGGTTGTTGGTAACCAATAAATCATAATGTCGACTGGGGTCATAGGCTTCAATAGCAATAAAACGATTGTATTCCAAATATCGTTTTAAAAGGGCCGACATTCTCGAAAAAACAAGGAAGCCTGCTGTTAGATCTAGCCCTATTCTCAGATGTTTTCCTATATTTTCTGCCATATACTCTATCAACTGGAGCCATTCCCAGAGAATTTTCTTATCTAAATCCGTTCCCTGATGAAAGGCAGGCAAGATATGAAAAATTCTCTCTGCAGTCCCTCTAAAATCATGTTCCATCAGCAAATAGGGATGACGATTCTCTGTCTGGTATCTGTACTGATCTTGTAAAATATAGCCCTTGTAGAGATAAACTTGACCACAAAGCTGGCTGAGTTCATAGGTGACATGGTCCTCTGTGTAGTCCCCCAGCAGCTCCTCCTTCTTCATCTCTTGAATCAATTGCGTCAACAAATCGGCTAATTGCCCTCCAAAACCAAGAATATACTCCATAGTATGAAGGGGCAAGATACGATGGGAAAGGAGAAATGAAAAGAATATCATCATCTCACCATCCTCAGTTCCTAGAGGGATGTGTTGCCCAGCAAAAAAGGACGGAGCCTTTCTCAGCAAACGAAGGTAGAAAATATTGTCAAAATACCCCCGCATTTTTTCTTCTATAACCTGAAATTGACAGGCATTAACCCGAAGGCGCTGTTGACTGATATGAGTCCAGAGAACCAAGTCTAATTTCTGACCCGAAGACAAGCTGGCACCGCAGATTTCTTCTAAGCTAGCAATATCCTGCTTTCTCTCCGCTTTCTGCATGTGACTTTCCCACTCCTGACTGGACCAAACCTTGCGGAAAAGACAGAAATAGAAATAGCGAATCTGATGCTCCGGACCTCGCCAACGACCATTTTGGATGGATAAGTCAAACTCTGACAAAATCTGATTTAGACTAGCTAAGTGACGACCAAGCGTGGCCTCGCTAATCATCAATTCTTGAGCCAACTGATGAGCTAGAAACTGTTGGCGGTAGAGAAGGTAAACCAAAATTTGGTACTTAATGGCATTGTCTAGAAACAAGCTCCGAATCTCTCTCCCCTTGGTAGCTGCACCAACCGACAGACGCAGATTTTCATCTTCCAAGTGGATGGCCAGCTCTAGTCCTCTTTCCAAGGCATTTTCGTTAATCAGAGAGATGTACTTGGTTAGAGTCGCCTTTGAAAAGCCTGTTTCTTCCATGGCTTCCTTGACGGTTGTCTGCGAATCTTGTAATAGAAAGGAAAGGACTAAAAATTGACCAGATTCGGCTTTTTCCATCAAATCACCTAAATACATTTGTTACCCCTTTCATTTTCTCCTTCAAGGATAGCATAAATTTTTCAAATGCGGAAATAATCTGTTTCTCATTTTATTTTAAAGCTGATTTCCTCGTCATTATTCCATAGAAACAGCAAACACACGGCTCCCCCTTTGGGCATTTTTATGCTAAAATAGTAGCTATGGATAAAATTATTAAAACAATATCAGAAAGCGGAGCCTTTCGTGCTTTTGTCCTTGATAGCACAGAAACCGTCCGCACTGCTCAAGAAAAACACCAAACCCAAGCTAGTTCAACTGTCGCACTTGGTCGTACCCTTATCGCTAGCCAAATTCTCGCAGCCAATGAAAAAGGAAATACCAAACTAACTGTTAAAGTTCTTGGAACGAGCTCTCTCGGTGCCATCATCACGGTCGCAGATACCAAGGGCAATGTTAAAGGCTACGTTCAAAATCCCGGTGTAGATATCAAAAAAACTGCAACGGGTGAAGTCCTAGTCGGACCTTTTGTCGGAAATGGTCAATTTCTCGTTATCACAGACTATGGTACTGGAAATCCCTACAACTCCATGACTCCTATCATCTCTGGGGAGATCGGTGAAGACTTGGCCTACTACCTGACTGAAAGCCAACAAACTCCGTCAGCAGTCGGTCTCAATGTTCTTTTAGACAAAGACGACAAGGTCGAAGTTTCCGGTGGTTTTCTTCTCCAAGTCTTGCCAGGAGCAAAGGAAGAGGAGATTGCTCGCTTTGAAAAACGCATCCAAGAAATGCCAGCCATCTCAACACTTCTGGAAAGCGACGACCATATCGAAGCTCTCCTCAAGGCCATCTACGGTGACGAATCCTACAAACGCCTATCTGAAGAAGAAATTCGTTTCCAATGTGACTGCAGCAAAGATCGCTTTTTGGACGCTCTTGCCAGCCTTCCAACTTCAGACCTTGAGGAAATGAAAGAGGAAGACCACGGGGCAGAAATCACTTGTCAATTCTGCCAAACTACTTACAACTTTGATGAAAACGACCTGGAGGAACTCATTCGTGACAAATCTTAATACACCTTTTATGATTGGCAATGTTGAGATTCCCAATCGTACCGTTTTAGCACCCATGGCTGGTGTGACCAACTCAGCCTTTCGTACCATCGCAAAAGAGCTCGGAGCTGGACTCGTTGTAATGGAAATGGTCTCTGACAAGGGAATCCAATACAACAACGAAAAAACCCTGCATATGCTTCATATCGATGAAGGCGAAAACCCCGTTTCTATCCAACTTTTTGGTAGCGATGAGGACAGCCTCGCACGCGCAGCAGAATTCATCCAAGAAAATACTAAGACCGATATCGTTGATATCAACATGGGCTGCCCAGTTAACAAAATCGTGAAGAACGAGGCTGGCGCTATGTGGCTCAAGGACCCAGACAAGATCTACTCTATTATCAACAAGGTCCAATCTGTCCTTGATATCCCCCTCACTGTCAAAATGCGTACAGGATGGTCTGATTCATCCCTCGCCGTGGAAAATGCCCTCGCTGCAGAGGCTGCTGGTGTCTCTGCCCTCGCTATGCACGGTCGTACACGTGAGCAAATGTACACTGGTCACGCTGACCTTGACACCTTGCACGACGTAGCCCAAGCCCTGACCAAGATTCCATTCATCGCCAACGGTGACATCCGTACGGTCCAAGAAGCCAAACAGCGTATCGAAGAAGTCGGGGCTGACGCTGTTATGATTGGTCGCGCAGCCATGGGAAATCCCTACCTCTTCAACCAGATCAATCACTACTTTGAAACAGGAGAAATTCTACCTGATTTAACATTTGAAGACAAGATGAAAATCGCCTACGAGCACTTGAAACGCTTGATTAACCTCAAAGGAGAAAACGTAGCCGTTCGTGAATTCCGCGGCCTCGCTCCTCACTACCTCCGGGGAACATCTGGCGCTGCCAAACTTCGTGGAGCTATTTCACAAGCTAGCACCCTAGCAGAGATTGAAGCCCTCTTGCAATTAGACAAAGCATAATACACAAAAAACCGTAACTCACTTGGAGATTACGGTTTTTTAGCTCCTAGGAAAACCTAAATATTATTATTGAATCAAGGCAACGCTTGAAACTTTACCATCCGCACCTGTTGTAATTTGGATGATTTTTCCTCCACCGATTTTGGCATTATACTTGCCATCATCAAGAGTGTAAGAGTAGCCTCTAATAGAATAGTTTTCTTTCTTTCCATCTGCAGTTTCTACTGTAAATTGGCCTCCTGATGAAACTGTAATAGTTTCGCCATTCGCTCCCTTCCAGTTGCCTGCTGCTGCTGAGAAATCACCATCGACCATGGTTAAAACACCCTTGTAGCGTTTGTTGTGTTCTGCTTGCTTGTCTTGAAGTTTGCGGTCAGTTGTTGGATCATAGCCTGACTGGTTAGACTGGGCTTGAGAGCCTTGCTGAGTTGATGGAGCCTGAGAAGGGGCTTGTTGACTAGGAGCTGCTTGTTCTTGTCTTGATTCAGGTGCTGGTTTCGCTTGTGACTGATCTGGCGTTGTAGAAGACTGACCAGAAGATGCCTGAGCCTTTTCAGATGAAGCTGAGCTTGAAGATTTTTGAGTCTTGCTTTCTTTGCTAGAAGAAGCTGCTTTAGAACTTGATGATTGACTTGTTTTTGCAGAGCTGCTGCTTTGAGTGGTTTCGTTTTTATTTCCACAAGCTCCCAGTAGCAAGGTAGAAGCCAATACAGTCGCTGCCATCAATTTGATATAGGTTTTCTTTTTCATTTTTCTACTCCTTTGTAATATTTTTGAAATGATAAGAAATCTTTTTGTAATATAATTGTAACATTGGGCCTTGAATCTGTCAACTATTTAGAGAAACTATTTTAAAAAATTTCTCTCTACTATCTCTATTCGTAATCGAAACGAAAAAATAGAAAATTTTTTAGATTAGAGTCCTATTTTTTGCATCACCTTTATGTAATCGCTTGCATTGCATTAGATAAAGGAATATAATAACATTGAAATAGAATATAGGAGGTGCACTCTTATGCTAAATAAGTATTACAAGTATCTTCCTTGGTTGATTTTGGGAGCTATTGGCTCTTATCAATCAGCCACTTACTATGCGCGAACTGCATTTGATGTCTTCTATCTGACTGCAATCTTTTTGATTGTTTATATCGCTTTGTTATTTTTGCACGAGAACTATCTCAAGTATCGATATAAAGACTTCTTTACTCACATGTTGAGTAATTCTAAGAAAGATAGCCATTCATAAAAAATGATGATAAATAAAAAGGTCGGGAAAAGTTCCCGGCCTCGTTTTTTATTTCAATCGATAGGTTTTTCTTGGTTTCTTTTTGGGTACTCGTTTGAGTCCGACTTCTTCTACATATTCGCCGTATTTTACGAGAAAGTTATTGCTGACGATTGGGCGACCGGGGTTGATGAGATTGACCAGTTCGGTTCCCTCGTAGACAGTGAACTCCTCCTCCAGCAGATAGAGGAAGGTTGGGTTCCAGTCGAGACGTCCTTGGATTCGTTTGATAGATTCTTGGATAATGGCATAATGGTCAAAGGCGAAGGCTTGCTCGTCCAGCTCAACCCCCTCTAGGAAGCATTTGCCCGTCTGAAAATCGACATCTACAAAAACGACATCCTTGGCATCATCACCTGCCTGAACGAGGTCTAAGGCACGACTAGGTAGGTACACTAAGTGGGCAATGGTCACTGTCCAGTCCCGTGGATCACGACCGGGGGTCGATACCGTCATCAATTGCTCGATTTTCTCCAAAGGAAGATCGAGATTGACTTCTTCTCTCACCTCGCGCTGACAGGCATGTGCAGCATCTTCTCCCTTGTCCATAAAGCCTCCAACTAAGGCTAAACAGTTCTGATAAGGGTGAGCCTTGCGACGGATTAGTAGGAGCTTGATCTTTCCTTCGACAAAGCAGTAGGCCACCATATCCACCGTCACACTTGGTTTTTCGTATTGAGGGAGTTCCTGCTTGTAGTACCAGTCTAAAAACTCCTCCTGACTCGCATGGATTTCATAATATTCTTTTTCCGTCATCCCAGCTGGAATCATCGTATCTGCCATCTTATGCCTCCTTTCGAACTGCCTTGGTCCATTGGTACCAACCCACTAGACTATTGAGTGTGTAAACCCAGTACATCCCTTGGATGTGGATATTTTCACCCCACCAGAGATAGATACTAAAGAGATTGGTTGCAATCCAGAAAATCCATTGCTCACGGTAGAGACGTGTCATCAAGAGCTGACCAACACCATTGGTCGCATCGGTAACACTATCACGGAAAGGGCGAGCACTATGGATACTTTGATAAGCCAAGCCCATACCAATCCAGATAATGGCAGTCAAGGCCAAGTACTTGAGCCAGTCAAGAACAGATAATTTCTTAGCTTCAAAGTGGGATTCTTCTGGTTTTCCTTGGTCATTGATACGATTGGACAGCCAAGCATAGAGACCAATCGGCTGCATGACAAAGAAGTAAACAGTCGTCAAGACTTCGCCATAAAAAGTCGCATTCATGGCTAAAATCAAATAGATAGTCGAGTTAATAGCCCCAAAGAGATAATTGCTTGCACGACCTTCTGCTACCAAGATAACACAGACAATCCCAGTCCAGGATGCAAACAAGCTCAGCCAGTCATGACTTTCCGTATTTTGTGTGAATTCCAAGATCAAGGGAACACTCGACAAGGCGATGAGATACAACCACTGGAAAAGACTACGGCCGACAAATAGATCTTTCCAGAGCAAACGCATGGTTCCTACAAAACCAATCTTGCGAGCTTCTGCATGGACATTGTTAAAGTTTTCGATAAATTGTGTGATTTTTTTAGTTACTGTTTTCATCATTTTCTCCTAATCTGCTTGGTAAATGGCATCGATAGCCACTTTGGCTGCTTCATAATTGCCTAGGTAATCCTCAGCTAGATAAACTAGTGGAATGGTGGTTAAATATCGCTCTCTCATCTGGTCCAAATGCTGGGAAAAACTATGACGAATATGGTCTTCTGCCATGGTCATATCTCTAAAACCGTCATTGACATAGGAGCCGACAGGTTGCACAAAGAGAATCAAGTCCCATTTTTCCTTAGCCAAGATCGAAACAAAGAGATTGTCAAAGGTTTCTCCTGATAAGTCCCCTTGGTCCTCAGTCTCCATGTAATAATCATAGTAGCCCTTGGTTACTAAGGAGTTGGTGTCAGCTATTACTAAACCTCGATTGGCATTACTGTCAATTAACTTAGAGGTCTGGTCATACTGCCCTAAAAGGAGATAGTAGTAATCCTTTGGAGTCAATTCATCGTCGCGGACATTGTTTTTGATCTGATACTCACGTGCGTATTCCAGGCTGACCGGAGCATCGTAATACCTTGCCAAATCCTTGGCTAGAGTAGTCTTCCCATTGCTGGCACTTCCCATAATCAACACTTTCTTAGTAAACTGACGACGGAAGGGCTGAGCAATATATTTCCAATATTTGCTTGGATTTTCTCGAATCATAGTCGCTGAGATTCCAAACTTTCTTTCTTGTAAGACAGTGCCAAATCCACGTTTAGATAGCTCTTGCTGGTATTCATCTTCTCCCACAAAAAAGATCAGTTCTTGATGGGCTTCATCGTAGGAAATCTCCGATAACATCTGGTCCAACCACTCCTGCCAGCCCATAGGGTAACGGGGAAGGTTGGTCTCATCCAGTTTGCAGACAGAGGTCAACTCATCGTCACGAAAAGCCTCTCTTATATAGCGAAATCTTTTTTGAAGACTTAAGCCTATCTGCTCCCCTCGGTCTCCCTCATAGCCTGAAACGACTACCCAGACCTGATCACACTGGCGCTTCGCTCTCTGGATCAGGTCGATATGCCCTTGATGGAGAGGGGCAAAGGTCCCAAATACCACTGCTGTTTTCTTTTTCATAAATGTTTTACCTTTTTATAATTTTTGATATTTTTATTTTCTATGTTTTTATTATATACTATATTTTTATTTTGTCAATAGTTTTTTATCATTTTTTATAAAAAAGTAGCAAAAAAGAATCAGGATTGCTCCTGACTCTCCATTTTTAAGCAATATCAAATTTCAATTGTCCGGCTTTGACACCGATTTTGAGGGTTTTGCCTGCTACCAGTTCTCCCTTGAGAAGGAGTTCTGCTAGCTTGTCTTCCACTTCTGTTTGCAGAGTTCTGCGAAGTGGACGGGCACCCATTTCTGGATCATACCCTTGACTTGCTAGTAACTTCAACGCTGAAGCTTGCAGTTTCAAGTCGATGCCCTTCTCAGCGAGGCTAGCAATCAATGGTTTAACCATGATCTTGACAATTTCCTGCATGTGTTTGCTATCTAAGCTATGGAAGACCACCTTTTCATCAATACGGTTGATAAACTCTGGTCGATAAGCTTTTTTCAACTCTTCGAAGATTCGTTTTTCCATATTTTCCTGGTCAAAACGAATGTCCTTGGCCCCAAAGCCGACCGTCTTGTCATCACGAAGGGCTGTCGCACCAAGGTTTGACGTCATGATGATAATGGTGTTTGAAAAATCCACCTTGCGTCCTTTGCTATCTGTCAAGACACCGTCGTCCAAGACTTGCAAGAGAACATTAAAGATGTCTGGGTGGGCCTTCTCTACCTCGTCAAAGAGAAGCACTGAGTAAGGTTTATTGCGAACCTTCTCGGTCAACTCCCCACCTTCTTCGTAGCCTACATAGCCCGGAGGAGCTCCATTGAGACGGCTAGCTGCAAATTTCTCCATATATTCACTCATATCAAAGCGGATAAGGGCTGATTCGTCATCAAAGAGGACCTCTGCCAGAGCCTTGGCCAATTCGGTCTTACCAACACCCGTTGGTCCTAGGAACATAAAGGAACCAATCGGACGCTTGTGGCTGCGAATACCTGACTGGTTACGGCGAATGGCACGGCTAATACTTGAAACAGCTTGATCTTGGCCAATGACACGTTTGTGCAACTCCGCTTCCAAGTTTAGATATTTCTTAGCATCAGTCTGGGTCAGTTTTTGGACTGGAATCCCTGACAAGCGGCTCAAGGTGGTCAGGATTTCAGATTCTGTTACCAAGTCTTTATAGACAGGCAATTCTTGTTCTTTTGCGATTAGCTGGCCTACTTGTTTCCACTTGCCATCCATCAAGGCCTTGTCAGCTGGACTCAAGTCGGATTCGTCTGCTTTCACATGCTTGGATTTGTTTTGCACTGTTGCTGCCGCTTCATCCAAGAGGTCGATAGCAGAGTCTGGCAAGTGACGACTGGTCAAGTAACGATGGGCCATCTTAACAGCTGTTTCGACAGCTTCATCTGTGATTTTCACACGATGGTGTTTCTCATAGGTAGCCTTCAAACCTTGCAAAATAGTCATACTGTCAGCTAAACTTGGCTCTTCAATCGTCACTTTGGCAAAACGACGAGAAAGGGCAGCATCCTTTTCGATGTGTTTTTGGTATTCTTCCTGAGTGGTTGCACCAACCGTTCTCAAAGTTCCACGTGCCAAGGCTGGCTTCAAGATATTGGCCGCATCTAGAGTCGAGTCAATACCACTCCCAGATCCCATGATGGTGTGAAGTTCATCAATAAAGAGAATCACTTTGCCGTCTTCCTCGATATCCTTGATGATATTGTTCATGCGCTCTTCAAAATCTCCACGGAAACGTGTCCCCGCAACAACATTCATCAAATCAAGCTCCAAAACGCGCATCTTGGCCATTTCCGCAGGTACATCCCCACTAGCAATACGCTGGGCAAGTCCAAGGGCCAGAGCTGTTTTCCCGACACCAGCATCTCCAACCAAGACCGGATTGTTCTTGGTCTTTCGACTCAAAATCTGAATCATACGTGAGATTTCCTTGTCACGACCGATAACTGGCTCTAACTTGCCAGAGCGCGCTTGCTCCGTCAGATCATGTGTGTAGTCCTCGAGACCACCGCTCGGATTCTGAGGCATGCCCATCATATTGGCCATGGAATTTTGCTTGTCTGCTACCGTGCGGTGGCGTTGACGCAAAGCCTTAAGATCTTCTCTTGTCCAACCTGCACGCTCTTCTAAATTGCGACGAAGAGCAGCAATTCTGACCTGATCTTTCTGATCTTCATAAGAAAAACCTGCTCTCTCCAAGATGCGAGTTGCCAAGGCATTGCCATCATGCAAAATCGCATAGAGGACATGCTCTGTCCCTAACACCTTTGCATGAACCACTGAGGCCACATACTCTGCTTCTGCAAAGAGAACCTCCAAACGATGGGAAAAGGGCAATTCCGTAAAGGTTTCGTCTTGGCTATAGTCCGTTTCAGTCAGTTCTAAAGCGACCTCTTCTAAACGGTCCATTTCATAAGGATAATCATTTAGAGTCGCACCTGCCACACTGTAACTGTGATTGGACATGGCAATCAATAAATGCCAAGACTCTAGGTATCGAGCTCCAAAATGGCTCGCAACCATGTAGGCACTTTCGATACATTCATTCAATGCTTTTGAATAGTTCATCTTACTTCTCTTTTCTATCTACCTCTTGTAATAGCTGTCGGAGCATATTGGCACGGACAACTGAGGATTCTTCCCCTAGGACACGATCTGTTGCTACTGAAGTCAGCAAGGTCATCTCCTGCTTGGTCATCAAGTCCTGCTCCACCAAAAGCTGGAGAATATCCTCATAAATCTCCTGACTAACTCGCTCACCAATCGAGTACAGCAAATCGCGGAGCATCTCATGATGATTGGAAAACTCAATCCGTCCGATGCGAATGTAGCCTCCGCCACCACGCTTGCTCTCAACCAAGTATCCTCTGCTTTCAGTAAAACGTGTCTTGATGACATAGTTGATCTGACTAGGCACAACCTGAAAGGTATCCGCCAACTGACTCCGCTGCAATTCCACGATACCAGCTTGGTCTAAAATTGCCTTGATATAGGCTTCGATATGATCTGATGTATTTTTAAATCTCATAGTAAATCAAACTCCTTCTTTGAACCTTGACTATCTTTGACTATTATACCGAATTTTTCGATTTTTTTAAAGGAAAAGGGAGCAAGTTGCGAAGATTATTATAAACTATCCAAAACAAAAAGATGGGACCGTAAAACGGTCACCATCATTTTGTTTTATTCAAAGTTAAGATTAGTCAACTTTTTTAGCACGGTATACAAGTCCTGCCAAAGCTGCAAGAACTAGACCAAGAATAGTAGAGAATGCTGTAAAGTCTGCTCCACCAGTGTTTGGCAAATCTCCCTTAGGCTGTTCACCCTTAGGATCTTCCTTAGGTTCTTCTTTTTTCGGTTCAGTATACGTGTTAGTGATTGTTGGGTTGTTACCTTCAACTGTTGTTACAAGTTGACCCGCACCATTATCTGTCACTGTTACTGTCACTTTGTAAGAATTCTCATCATATTTGATATTCTCATCGTCACCTTTTACTTCAGTAATAGTGTAAGTGTAGACACCTGCTGTTGCGTACTCAATAGCTCCGAAAGTAACCGTACCGTCTGCAGCATTTGTAGCTGTCGCAACGACTTTGTCACCTTCTTTAAGTTCAAACTTAAACTGACCTGCTTCAAGAGGTTTACCATTCAAGACTTTCTTAGCTGAGAAAATTACTTTTGTTGAAGATGCAACATAAGTGTTTGTGAAAGTTGGGTTGTTGTCAGTTACAGTCGCAACAAGTTGGCCTGCACCGTTATCTGTAACGTTTACTGTTACATTGTGAGTAGATTTATCGTATGTCACACCTGCTTCGCTACCTGCTTTTTCAGAGATAGTGTAAGTGTGCTCACCTGCTACTGCATACTTAATTGCTTCGAAAGCAACTGTACCGTCGGCAGCGTTTGTCGCTGTTCCGATTACTTTGTCACCTTCTTTAAGTTCAAACTCATATTTACCTGCTTCAAGAGTTTTACCATTCAAGACTTTAGTAGCCGTGATGTTTACAGTTGTTGAAGCAGCTTTATATGTGTTGGTGAAGGTTGGGTTGTTACCTGTAACAGTTGCAACAAGTTGACCTGCACCATCATCTGTAACGTTTACCTTAACTTCGTGTTTAGCAGTATCGTATGTCACACCTGCTTCGCTACCTGCTTTTTCTGAGATAGTGTAGGTGTGTTCACCTGCTACTGTGTACTCGATAGCTTCGAAAGTAACAGTACCGTCTGCAGCATTTTTAGCTGTCGCAACGACTTTGTCACCTTCTTTAAGTTCGAATTCGTATTTACCAGCTTCAAGAGCTTTACCATTCAAGACTTTAGTAGCCGTGATAGTTGCACTTGTTTTAGCTGCTTTATAAGTGTTGGTGAAGGTTGGGTTGTTCTTAGTTGCAGTTGCAACAAGTTTGCCTGCACCGTTGTCAACGACTTCAACTGTCACTTCGTGTTTAGTAGTATCGTATGTCACACCTGCTTCGCTACCTGCTTTTTCTGAGATAGTGTAAGTGTGTTTACCTGCTTCGTTGTACTCGATTTCTTTGAAAGTAACAGTTCCGTCTGCAGCGTTTGTAGCTGTTGCAACAACTTTGTCACCTTCTTTAAGTTCGAATTCGTATTTACCAGCTTCAAGATCTTTACCATTCAAGACTTTAGTAGCCGTGATAGTTGCACTTGTTTTAGCTGCTTTATAGGTATTGGTGAAGGTTGGGTTGTTACCTGTAACAGCTGCAACAAGTTGACCTTGGCCGTTATCTGTAACGTTTACTGTCACTTCATGTGTAGCAGTGTCGTATGTCACACCTGCTTCGCTACCTGCTTTTTCTGAGATAGTATAAGTGTGGTTACCTGCTTCATTGTATTCGATTTCTTTGAAAGTAACAGTTCCATCTGCAGCGTTTTTAGCTGTTGCAACGACTTTGTCACCTTCTTTAAGTTCGAATTCGTATTTATCAGCTTCAAGAGCTTTACCATCCAAGACTTTAGTAGCCTTAATAGTTTCACTTGTTTTAGCTGCTTTATAGGTATTGGTGAAGGTTGGGTTGTTACCTGTAACAGCTGCAACAAGTTGACCTTGGCCGTTATCTGTAACTTTTACCTTAACTTCGTGTTTAGCAGTATCGTATGTCACACCTTTTTCGCTACCTGCTTTTTCAGAGATAGTGTAAGTGTAGTCACCTGCTGTTGCGAACTCAATTTCTTTGAAAGTAACAGTTCCGTCTGCAGCGTTTTTAGCTGTCGCAACGACTTCTTCACCTTTTTTAAGTTCGAATTCGTATTTATCAGCTTCAAGAGTTTTACCGTTCAAGACTTTAGTAGCTGTGATAGTTTCTTTAGCTGGTTTAGCTTTATAAACGTTCGTGAAAGTAATGTTCTTTGTATCTGGTGTTGCAACAAGTTGACCTTGACCGTTATCTTTAACGACTACTTTTACTTCATAAGCATTTGGATCGTATTCAACTCCGGCTACATCACCTGCTTTTTCAGCGATAGTGAATGTACGGGTTTCTTCTTGTGTGAACTTAAGTTCTGGGAATTGAATCTTACCGTTTGCATCGTTTGAAACAGTGTGGAGAACTGCTCCGTTTTCTTTCAACTCAAATTCAAATTGACCAGCCTCAATAGCTTTACCGTTCAAGACTTTCTTAGCTTCAAGTTGAAGTTTTGCTTCTTTAGCAGCGTATGAGTTTGTAAATTCTTTCTTAGAATCTTTATATTTAACGCTTGCAATCTTTTGACCATACACGTTTGCTACAGTAACTTCTGCTTCAAGTACTGAATCATCGTATGTATAGCCTTTTTTGTTGTCATTTACTTCTTTAATTTGGTATTTGAATGTACCTTCATTAGAGAATTTAACTGTTGGGAATTTAATATTTCCTTCAGCATCGTTTTTAGCTTCAGTTACAGAACCATCTGGAGCAATCAATTGGAAAGTAAATGCATCTGCCTCAAGAGTTTTTCCTTCAAGTTTTTTCTTAACTTGGAATTCAACCTCATCAGACTTCGCACCTGAACCGATACCTTCCGTAGTTGTCAAAGGAGCAAATCCATGAACATCAAATGTTTCTTGATCTGTTGTCGCTTTTACATCGTTGAATGCTTTTTTAGTTGCATTGTCAACTGGAGCAGTTAGACGAGTTTTATATAGGATATAGAGACCTTGTCCGTCCATTGTACCATCACCGTTTGGAGTGATTGTAAAGTGATTTCCATCAACAACGTTGATATGGGCAGCTTCTAGTCTTGGACGAGCTTCAGCTTTGTTCCACTCAGTAAAGTAGTAACCAGTAATTTCACTCGCAAGAACTTGTCCTTCTGGAATAGTATCTTCGAGTTTAACCCCTGTGTAAGATTTTGCATAGCGGTTAACACGGATACGCCAGTTTACATAGTTAGGATCGTCTGAGTCTTGAACTCCCCATTTAGTAAATCCAGTTGGGTCATCATCTGGGACGATACGAGTCAAAGTGTAAACTTGGTCACCTGGGATATCAATTTGATAAGGAGTGTTTAATTTAACACTATCTGCCCAAACGACTGTAAACAAGGCTGTAATTGCCTTGTTCTCTGACAAATTAGCAAAGTAAGCAGCATTTGTTACTTTGACAGTAGCTGTGTTATCTGCTCTACTAGTTGTCAATTCAGCAATAGTTGTTTGCCCATCTGGTGCTTTCAATTCCGTAACAGAATCTTTTTCAATTTTAAATTCGTTTGGAACATGATACACCATGTAATCCCCATCTTTGAGGGTTACATCATTTGGGAAACTATAAGTTGGTTGAAGATAGAATTTACCTTCCCCGTACTTAGCGCCATCAACAAGTTTGTTATTGTTGATTGTTGAAACAGTTTTCATTGTATAACTGCTCGCTGGTAGTTCCTCCGCTTGAACAACTGTGCTAACTTTGAGTGCAGGTAGAAAAACTGACACTACTAGCAGCAAGGCCATCAAGCCATGAAAGAGTTTACTAGTTCTCTTTTTCACCACATTATCCTCCTTATTGTCTATAATGGTTCAATTATATTATACAGATTCATGACAAAATGTCAACTAAAATTTATTTATTTTTATATTAACTTACCATTTATTTAAATAATAAGCCCAATCATGCATGTTCATCAGCTTTGAAACAATTAAATACAGGCAAGAATTTCGCTTGGATTTAATATATACTAATTTCCTAAAAGCTACGTATTTAATCCCAATTCTGCTAAGATTTGTCGCTTGTAGGCAATCTTTTGAACTTCCTTGTCCTCGTTTTCAGACCAATCTAGTTTAATTTCTGAAACAATCTGCCCAGGACGATTTTTCAAGATATAGATGCGGTCACTGAGATTGAGGGCCTCTTCGATACTATGTGTGATGATGAGGGTCGTCAGCTGCAACTGCTTGTGAATCTCCAGATACCAAGCGTGGAGTTCCATTTTGGTCATCTCATCCAAAGCACTAAAAGCCTCGTCAAGAAGAAAGAGCTTGTGTCCGAAAAGATAGGTACGAAGCAAGGCCACACGCTGACGCATCCCTCCACTGAGTTCATGAGGATACTTATCCCTCACAGCTGTCAGCTGGAAGGTCGCAAGGATTTCGTCTGCTCGGGCAACGGCTTCCGCCTTATCCACCTTTTGAATCAAGAGGGGCAGGATGATATTGCCAAGTACCGTCTTGTGCTCCAAGAGGAGATCCTTTTGCAACATATAACTCACGCGTCCCTTAGGATTTTCCTCGCCATCAAGAACAATTCTTCCCGACTGGACTTCTAAAATTCCTGCAATTAGATTAAAGAGGGTGGTCTTTCCAACACCACTTGGACCTAGGATAGAAACTACTTCACCCGAAGTCACCTGCAGGTTGATGTCCTCTAAAATCTTTTCATCGCCATAGGCATAGCTTACCTGTTCGAGTCTAATTTCTGTCATTATTTTACAAATTCGTTAGTGAAGCCTTTGTCTGTCAAATCTTCTTTAAGGATACCATTTTCTTTGTCCCATTTGTAGAAGGCATTCCAGCGATCAGCGTCAAATTGTCCCCATTTTTCCTTGTCGCTTGCGTATTCTTTTGACAAGTATTTTTGAGATTCGATGACAAAGTCACGTTTTTCCTTGAGTTCGGGAGCATTCTTGATGAGGATATCTGCAGCTTCCTCTGGATGATCCATAGCATATTGGTAACCTTTTTTAATAGCTTGGATGACTTTACGAGCTTCTTCCTTGTTGTCTTTGAGATAGTCGTTGTTTGCGATGATAACGGGTGAGTAGTAGTCAAACTCCTTGACATAGTCTTTCAAATACATGAAGTTAGCGTCTACGCCTTGAGATTTTGCAAGAATACCGTCCCAACCGTAGTAGATCCAAGCAGTGTCAAAGACACCATTGGCAATTGGTGTGATGGAGTTTGAGTCGTTGTTTGGTACTTTTTCGACCTTCTCAAAGTCTCCACCTTGAGATTCTACCAAGGTTTTCAACATAGCCAGTTCCGTTGGATCATTCCAAGTTCCGTATTTCTTCCCAACCAAGTCTTTTGGACTGGTGACATTGTCAGATTTACGAGAGATGATTCCAGATGTATTGTGTTCAACGATCGCTGCAACGGCAGTGATTCCTGCTCCTTTTTCCAATTTTTTAGCCATGTAGTCTTGGAAATAGATAGCAAATGGTGCCTTGCCATTGATTACCAAGTCAGACGAGCTTTCTTCTGGTGGCAATTTCAAATCAACATCCACTCCAGCTTCTTTGAAATAACCTTTTTCCTTGGCGACATAAAGCCCTGTGTGGTTGGTATTTGGGGTCCAGTCTAGGATAAAGTCAATTTTTTTAAGTTCTGCTTCTTTGTTATCCTTAGAAGCTGTTCCTTGGCCACAAGCCACAAGCACGACAGCTAGAAGAGCTGTTACAATCGTTAAAAACACTTTCCATGTTTTCTTCATTTTTATTTCCTCTTTTCTTTTTACAAAACGCTTCTTTTAAGCACGTTTCCATTTAATCACATATTTTTCACTGATATCGACTAGCTTCATCCCTAGAAGACTGATAATCGACACCAGAATAATAATGGCAAACATGGTATCATATTGAAACAGTTTCTTGGACTGAATCATGTAGACACCTAGTCCTTCAAAGCCTCCCAACCACTCAGATACCACTGTTGTGATAAAGGCGTAGGAGACACTGACCCTCAGACCTGCATAAAAGTAAGGCAGACTGACAGGGATTTTAAAATGCCACAGGATTTGCCAAGGCTTGGCTCGCATCAGACTAAACAAAGTCAGCATATCCTTGTCACAATGCCTAAAACCGTCCAAGATACTAACAATGATAGGGAAGGTTGTCGTCAGAATAATCAAGACAATCTTGGGTAAAATCCCATAACCCAACCACAAGACCAAGATAGGCGCTATAGCAATGGTCGGAATGGTCTGAACAACCACCATCATAGGGTAAATCAAGTCATTGAGCCAAGCCAGACTATCCATGAGTACCGCCATGATACAGGCAATCAAGACTCCCAAAATTAGACCTAGCAAAGCCACTCTCAAGGTCGCCCAGCTATGGTGCCAGAGAAATTCTCTGTCACGAGCAAAGGCCTGGAGAATTTCAAAAGGAGTTGGCAGGATAAACTTGGGTAAAAGTTTGAATATTCCTGCTAACTGCCAGATTGACAAGACTCCTAGAAAACCCAATAGACTAATGTGTCGTCTCAGTATACTTTTCAAGTTTCTCATCAATACTTAAAATCTCTCCTACATTTATTTTGACATTGGCAAAGACATTATCTGCCTCCTGCCCTGCCACTTCTAGCGCTTCTTTGAGAATGCGCATGAGCTCATCAAACTCCCCTTCCAAGACCGTTTCAAAGGGTGTCACCACCATGGTCACGGACTGAACTTGCAGATAAGCAATCACTTGATCGATAATAGCAATTCGATCAATCCCCTGTGATAGGGGCAAAACTTGCAAGGCAATGCTTGCTTTCATAAAAACCTCCTTTTCTCAGGTTTCCTTTTGACAAAAAGAAAACCCCTTCCATATATGGAAAAGGTGCAGAATTCGGCTAAGTATCGTTCCCTACGCTGGCATTACCCAGATCAGGTGCGGTCGAAGTTTAACACTTCCTCTCAGACTGTACACAGACTCCCATATCTTATATGGAAATATAGTAACGCAAATACAAGGAAAAGTCAAGGAAACTGCTTACAGAAAACTATGAAAAAGAGTTTGAAGGCACGCGCTTCAAACTCTATCATAGCTTTCTTATTTAGCCTCGTACCAGGTTGCCCCTTCATTTTCATCTGCGATAAGGGGAACACTGAGTTGGATGGCTTCTTCCATGGTTTGTTTCACTAGTACTTTGACGGCTGCTAGTTCTGATTTCGGAACTTCAAGGACGATTTCATCATGAACTTGCAACAGCATCTTGGTCTGATAGCTGCCTTCTACCAAAGCCTTGTCTAGCTGAATCATAGCAATTTTGAGAATATCTGCAGCCGATCCTTGGATAGGGGAGTTGATAGCTGTCCGCTCTGCAAAACCACGAATGTTAAAGTTGCGCGAATTAATATCTGGCAACTCGCGACGACGCTTGAAGAGGGTCTCTACATAGCCCTTATCACGCGCCTCACGTACCACTTCTTCCATATAGTTTTTGATCCCAGGAAAACGTTCAAAATAGGTATCAATGTAGGCTTTGGCCTTCTTACGACTAATACCAAGATTGTTTGCCAAGCCAAAATCTGAAATCCCGTAAACCACTCCAAAGTTAACCGCCTTGGCATTGCGACGGTCGTTTGGTGTCACATCCTCAGGACGTTCAATTCCAAAGACACGCATGGCCGTCGAGGTATGGATATCTGCTCCCTCTTGAAAGGCCTTAATCAAGTGCTCATCCTTAGAGATATGCGCCAAAACGCGCAACTCAATCTGTGAATAGTCCGAACTGAGTAGTACACTATCCTCCCACTCTGGCACAAAAGCCTTACGAATGAGGCGGCCTTGTTCCAAACGCACAGGAATATTTTGCAAGTTTGGATCCACACTAGACAAACGCCCTGTCTGAGTCAAATCCTGCACATAGCGCGTGTGAATCTTGCCATCATCTAAAATCCAATCCTGCAAGCCAACCACGTAAGTCGATTGAATTTTAGCAATCTGACGATAGTCTAGAATTTTCTTAACAATTGGCGCAATAGGAGCCAGACGCTCTAGCACATCCACGGCTGTCGAGTAACCTGTCTTGGTTTTCTTGGTGTATTCTAGAGGAAGGCCGAGCTTTTCAAAGAGAAGCGCCCCCAACTGCTTAGGCGAGTTGATATTAAACTCCTCACCAGCCAGCTCGTAAATCTCCTGAGTCAGTTTTTCAATGACAAGCTCATTTTCAGCCTGCATCTCAAGCAAGGTCTCTTTCTTGACTGTAATTCCAGCGATTTCCATCTTGGCAAGGACAAAAGCCAGAGGTTGTTCCATGTCATAGAGGAGATCTAACTGTCCATGTTCACTGAGTTTTTCAAGTAAAACAGATTCGGTTTCAACCAATACAGCAACCTTGCGAGCTAAGTGTTCCAAGAATTTTTCCCGTTCAGGAATTGCCTTCTTGACTCCCTTGCCGTAAAAGGTCTCATCATCGACTATGTAAGTCTGACCATAAAGATTCGCAATGGTTGAAATTTCATTATTCTCGACAGTAGAGAGAAGGTACTTGGCCAAGCGACTGTCAAAAGCAGGGGCCTGCAGGTTCAAGCCCAAGCGATTTAAAAGAACCTTAGCTTTCTTAAAGTCATACACTTTCAGAGGTGTTTTTTCTAGAAATTCCTTGAGAATCTGCTCCTGCAAGAGCTCAAGCTTATCTGTAGCATAAAGTTTATCCCCACAAGACCAAGCAAAACCAACCAAGTCATCTGTATGGTAATTCTCACCAAAAAGCTCAAAGTGGAAGATAGAGTCAGCACTCAGCATGTCTTGTCTGACTTGGTCAACGATAGTGAAATTCAAGCTCTCAGGCGCATCCGTCGATGACACATTTAAAGCTTGTTTAAGCTGTTTGAAGCCCATCTCATCGTAGAATTTTCCGAGATTTTCCACATCTGGGCCGTTATAGACCAAATCATCAAGGCCAATCTCAATCGGTGCATTTGTCTCAATAGTCGCCAAGGTTTTAGACAAAAAGGCTTGTTCCTTGTCATTGATGAGATTTTCCTTCATCTTAGAAGCCTTCATCCTGTCGATATTTTCATAAATACCCTCTAGCGAACCGTGTTCTAGCAAGAGTTTGATACCCGTCTTTTCACCAATCTTAGTGACGCCAGGGATATTATCTGATTTATCTCCCATCAGGGCCTTGAGGTCTATAAACTGAGCTGGCGTGAGGCCCATCTTTTCCATAAGATAGTCCGGCGTAAAGGCCTCAAACTCAGCCACACCTTTCTTAGAAATCTCGACCACCGTATGCTCATCCGTCAACTGGATCAAGTCCTTGTCTCCGCTAACGATTGTTACATCAAAAGATTCATTTTCAGCCAAGCGACCAAGAGTTCCGATGATATCATCCGCTTCATACTGGGCCAACTCATAATGGCGAATCCCAAGATGGTCTAACAACTCACGAATGAAGGGAAATTGCTCACGAAACTCATCTGGAGTTTTAGCACGGCCACCCTTGTAGTCTGCATACATCTCTGTTCGAAAAGTCGTCTTACCAGCATCAAAGGCTACCAAAACATGACTGGGGTCAACCCGCTCTAAGACATGATTCAACATGAGTTGAAAGCCATAGATTGCATTGGTATGAAGGCCATTAGCATTTTTAAAACGATCCAACTGCTGATAGAGCGCAAAAAAAGCTCGAAAAGCAACAGAAGATCCATCAATTAATAATAATTTTTTCTTGTCCATACACCCATTATAAAGGAAAGCAAGGAAAAATACCATCGGAAAGAGCTGAAAAACTTGGACTTATCCCTATTTCACCATAAAAAAGAAAAGGACCATTCAAATCCTTTTCTTTTATCGATTTCATGCGATTTATTTGTTCAATTTTCTCTTTGCAAATGGTAGCAAACCAAGAAGGAGACCAACAAATCCTAGTGATGCGACTGCTGAAGCATCTTGGCTTCCTGTATTTGGAAGGAGTTGCTCATCTGTTGCTGCAGGCGCTTTGTAGGTACGATCTTGTTCAGTTCCAAGAGTCGGATTTGTAGCCAAAGGAGCTACACTGCCAGTGTATTCTGGAACTTCATTTACTGCAGGTTCAATCTTTTCAGCATAGGCTGGAATAGTAGCAACTGCCGGAGCACCACTTTCTGCATAAACTGGAACATTTGCTAGAGCTGGGGCGCCGCTTTCTGCATAAGGCAGAGCATTGTTTACTATTGGTGTACCACTTTCTCCGTAAGCTGGAACATTTGCTACGGCTGGGGCGCCACTTTCTGCATAAGGCAGAGTGTTGTTTACTATTGGTGTACCGCTTTCTCCGTAAGCTGGAACATTCGCTACGGCTGGAGCGCCACTTTCTGCATAAGGCAGAGCATTGTTTACTATTGGTGCACCGCTTTCTCCGTAAGCTGGAACGTTCGCTACGACTGGAGCGCCACTTTCTGCATAGACTGGGAGTTTATTTACAGCAGCTTCTACCGCGTTTGCACCTTTGTTGTATTCTGGCAACTCTGCACTTGCAGCTTCTACTGCGTTCACCCCACCTTTAAAGTCTTCAATTTCAAGAACAGCTGACATAACACTACTTAGAGTCTTAATGGCATCCTCATAGTCTGCCAATGCTTGTTGCAAGTCTTTTACTTGACTATTCTTGTCCCCAGAAACTTGTAAACTTGATAATTGCACTTTAATCTTAGCAACTTGCTCTTCTAATTTACTTAGCTCAAGTTTTTTCGCATTACTATTTTCTTCCGCTGCTTCCTTGTCCGCTGCAGCGAGTTTAGCTTGGTCTTGACTTGAAAGTTGAGATTGAGTTTTTGCTTCGGCCGGTGTTACTTGTTCACTATCTTCTGCCAAGAAATCTGCCAATAAGTCGGACGCTTCAATATCTCCTTCTTCGATGGCTTTCAAGATGGCATCCTTGCCAATCACTTCTTTAGCTGCCTTAATCGCTGATTCCTTATCAGTGATAGTGGCGTCTTTGTTGATGTCGTCGATGGTTGATTTTTCGATACCTTCAAGAGTTGAAAGCAATTCTGTTCGAACTTTAGTTGCCTCTTCTGCTGCTTCCTTGTCTGCTGCAGCAAATTTGGCTTGGTCTTGACTTGAAAGTTGAGATTGAGTTTTTGCTTCGGCCGGTGTCACCTGATCACTGTCTTCTGCCAAGAAATCATCTAACAAGTCTGAGGCTTCAATGTCGCCTTCTTCTATAGCTTTCAAGATGGTATCCTTGCCAATCACTTCTTTAGCTGCTTTGATTGCTGCTTCCTTATCAGTGATAGTGGCATCTTTGTTGATGTCGTCGATGGTTGATTTTTCGATTTTTTCTAGGGTAGCGATTAAATCTGAGCGAACTTTCGCTGCTTCTTCCGCCGCTTCCTTGTCCGCTGCAGTTAGCTTGGCTTGGTCTCGGCTTGAAAGTTGAGATTGAGTTTTTGCTTCGGCTGGTGTCACCTGATCGCTGTCCTCTGCTAAGAAATCCGCCAACAAGTCTGACGCTTCAATATCGCCTTCTTCGATGGCTTTCAAGATGCCGTCCTTGTCAATCACTTCTTTAGCTGCCTTAATAGCTGCTTCCTTATCAGTGATAGTAGCATCTTTGTTGATGTCGTCGATGGTTGATTTTTCGATACCTTCAAGGGCAGTCAACAATTCGCTATGAGCCTTTACTTCTGCAGCTTGTTTAGCCTCTTCTTCTTTCTTAGCTTCTTCTACTGCTTCCTTATCTGCTGCAGCGAGTTTAGCTTGGTCTTGGCTTGAGAAATCTTCTTGGTTCTTCGCTTCGGCTGGTGTCACTTGATCACTGTCTTCTGCCAAGAAATCTGCCAATAAGTCGGACGCTTCAATATCGCCTTCTTCGATAGCTTTCAAGATAGCATCCTTGCCAATCACTTCTTTAGCTGCTTTAATCGCTGCTTCCTTATCAGTGATAGCGGCATCCTTGTTGATGTCGTCGATGGTTGATTTTTCGATACCTTCAAGGGCAGTCAACAATT
>CAUSQY010000005.1:0-51510 GCA_963533645.1 uncultured Streptococcus sp.
AGCTCGGGCTAAAATCCTAGTGAAAAAGATGAAACTCCTTGTGTTCATCGAACACTGTTTCCTTTCCCTATTTTCATACGGATTTTTGGAGCTCTTAGCATCATAATTCTGCTAGATAAAACGTTTATAGACTAGGCGACGAGGCGAAGATTGTACTAACGGTACATCGAGTCGAAGCCAACGAAGTATAGAAACGTTTTAGACGCAAGATTAACGACGAAGTCCTAGAGAGTTGATCAACTCACGGTAACGGTTAACGTCGTTTTTACGCAAGTATGCAAGCAAGTTACGACGGCGACCGATTTTCTTCATCAATCCACGGTAAGTAGCGTGGTCTTTTTTGTGTTGTTTGATGTGTTCGTTAAGGTGGTTGATTTCCCAAGTAAGGACAGCAACTTGAACCTCTACTGAACCTGTATCACCTTCGTGACGTGCATATTGTGCGATGATTTCATTTTTTTTCTCTTTTGAGATTGCCATGATGTTTCTCCTTTTTATTTGGCTTCATCCGAGTGACAGGTTGGCATGCCTGCAACCAAGAAGAAGTTATTTGTCTTTACGACAGTTCTTATTCTACCAAGAAGCAGAGACTTTGTCAACTGATTTACTGTTTAAACCTGTGAATTACTCTACTGATTTCAGGGCTTCGAGCATATCCACTTTTCTTATAATTAGGTCACTCTTTACTATCATTATAACGCTTTTTCAACTAGTTGAAAACTAGAAGCAAACACAAAAAAGCCTAGGATTCCTAGGCTTTCTTTTTATAAATTATTTTCCAAGGTAGTATTCAGAAACTACGTTCAATTTTTCGTTGAATTCGAATACCAATGGTGGGAAGTTAGGGATTTCCACGTCCATGATTTCGTCATCTGACAATTGTTTGATGTGTTTTACAAGGGCACGGATTGAGTTACCGTGAGCTCCTACGAATACGTTTTTACCATCTTTAAGTGCTGGAGCGATTTTATCTTCCCAGAATGGAAGGGCACGTTCCAAAGTCACTTTCAAGTTTTCAGCATCTGGGATAACTGAGTCGTCAAGTGAAGCGTAACGACGGTCAGTGTGAGCTGAATGCTCATCGTCACGGTCCATGTTTGGAGGCAATACATCGTATGAACGACGCCAGATGTGTACTTGCTCATCACCAAATTGCTCAGCAGCTTCAGCTTTAATTTACTATCTAACCCCAGAAAGCATCTTCTACTGCTTGATCTGATGAAAAGAGCCAAACTTCCTTGATTTTTCCATCTTCTATGCGGAAAAGATCAATACCGTTCATGTTGAGTTCCTCGCCGTCTGGGCGAGTTCCGACAAAGGTCACATTGGCTGCTACAAGGTCAATATTTTCAGACACCCAGTTAGTCAATACTTTGAAGGTACCGTTTGTTTTTTCTGAAAATTGAGCCAAGTGGGCTCCAAGTGCTTCTTTTCCAACAACTGTACCGGAATTACTATGCTGACCTGGCTGGTGCCAGATGATATCATCTGCCATAGTCTCAAAAACAGCTGGAAAATCACCTGTTATAAGACCATTGTTATATGCATTAAAAATTTCTAAATTTACTGACATGAGTTACTCCTCGTTTCTTTTATTTATGATATAATTTTATCACTTACTAAAAAAAAGACAAGTAGGCACTTTATTGTTATCTAGTATCAAATAAGATACTATTATTGACAAATAAGAGAATAGTTTTTAAAAAATTTGGAGGAACAATGGTAACTAAAGTCAGTGAATTCGGAATTTGCCCTTTTGCCACAACACAGCGTGTACTAACAGGTAAGTGGGCTCTAGTCATCATCTATCAACTCAGTACGGGAACTAAGCGGTTTAATGAACTACAACGGCTGATTCCTGGCATTACCCAAACCATTCTAACACGACACCTCAGACAGCTCGAAAAGGATAAAATCGTGGAGCGTAAGGTCTATGCTGAAGTTCCTCCACGGGTCGAATACAGTCTAACTGAAATGGGGAGAAAATTTCAAGATGTCCTAGATGCCATTGAAAGCTGGGGACTGGAGTATATCGAAATTCTAAACTGATTATCTCCTCTATTCGTCTCACCTTATAAAGTGAGACAAATAGAGAGACACTTCACAAAAAAAGGCGGAATAAATCCTGCCTTTTATCATTTATAATTATTTTCCAAGGTAGTATTCAGAAACCACGTTCAATTTTTCGTCAAATTCGAATACCAATGGTGGGAAGTTAGGGATTTCCACGTCCATGATTTCGTCATCTGACAATTGTTTGATGTGTTTTACAAGGGCACGGATTGAGTTACCGTGAGCTCCTACGAATACGTTTTTACCATCTTTAAGTGCTGGAGCGATTTTATCTTCCCAGAATGGAAGGGCACGTTCCAAAGTCACTTTCAAGTTTTCAGCATCTGGGATAACTGAGTCGTCAAGTGAAGCGTAACGACGGTCAGTGTGAGCTGAGTGCTCATCGTCACGGTCCATGTTTGGAGGCAATACATCGTATGAACGACGCCAGATGTGAACTTGCTCATCACCAAATTGTTCAGCAGCTTCAGCTTTGTTTTTACCAGTCAAACCACCGTAGTGACGTTCGTTCAAACGCCATGATTTTTCAACTGGAACCCACAATTGGTCAGAAGCTTCAAGAGCCAAGTTAGTTGTTTTGATCGCACGTTTCAATACTGAAGTGTAAGCTTGGTCAAATTCGATACCAGCTTCTTTGATCAATTTACCAGCGTCAATCGCTTGTTGTGTACCTTTTTCAGACAAATCAACATCAGCCCAACCAGTGAAAAGGTTAGCTTTGTTCCATTCAGACTCACCGTGGCGAGCAAAAACCAATTTTACCATTAGATGGATTCTCCTTTTATTTTCGAGGTTTCCCTCGTTTATCTATTCTATTTTACACAATTTTTCACAAAAAAGCTAGTTAAAATCAACTAAAAAGAGAGAACAGTGTTCTCTCATCTAGTTATTATTAATTCGCGATATTCAATCAAGAAACGATTGCAATTATTTGTTATTTAAAGCATCAATTAAACGATCAGTATTCTTAGTTACATTAGTATCATTGTAACGATTATGAATTAGACCTTCAATTGTTTCTTTGCAATTTTCAAGATTAGCTTTTTCAAATACTACCACACTGACAACATGTGTTCCACCAGAAGTAAGATGCAAAACTAGTAGAGTTTGAAAAGCACTTAGCACTGTTAATGCACCATAAGCAGCTAATATTAATCCTCTGATAAATGAATTTTGCATCATTAGATAATTCTTTAAATAAAAAACAACCCTCAAACGGATTGTTTCACTAGACTATCAGCCAAGACCACGGACTTCTTTCAAAAATTTAGCAAAAGTAACAGCACCTTTAATGATTAGAAATCCTCCTATCCACTCGGTCGCAGAGAGAAAGCCCAGCACGCCACCAATGATAAATAGAATAGAAGGCAGCATTCGAAGTTGTTGATCTTCTTCAAAATAGATTAACATAAAGGTCCCTAATGCAATCGTCAAAATCTTAAAAAATGTCAGGAGCAGGGAAAAAGCAACCGTGACGACCAGAATCTTTGAAGGATCTTTATAGATGAGGGCTCCAGTATAGGATAGCAAAAATCGTAGAACAGGTCCCAAAAGTAAGGTCACTCCTGCTACCATGCCCAGTCTCCAATTGAGTCGAACCAATCTATCTCTCTCCATAAAAACCTCCTTCTCTCGTAGCTATCATTCTACCATATTTGCTCCAGAAACAAAAGACCTTCTCAGTCATAAACGAATCGCCTACCAGCTTTCAGACAGCCAAACATAAAAAGAGAAGATCTGTCGATCCTCCCTTTTCATTTTCCAACCCTTATTTCTTAAAAATAGAGGTTCTGAAGTCTTTTGTTTGGTCAAGATAAGCCTTAAAGATTGCTCTCTTCAACTTATGAACAGCACTGTCAATCTCTGGCTTATAGTCACTCCAACGAGGACCTTCAGCATCCTTGAGAACAGCTTGGTCCATGAGGGCTTGCAATTCAGTCACCTTATTGATGGTCTTTGTCGCATAGCTTGGCCATGGTTTTGTCGGATCTTTGAATGTCACTTGCTTCAAGTTTTCAAACTGATCCACACGTTCTTTATACATGGCTTTCTTAAAGGCAGCCCAAGATGCATACCTGCCTTCAAACACCTTGTCCAATACAAGTTCATCTGTCACCAATCCGCGTTCTTTACCATAGAGATTGATAGTTTTACCTTTTTGTTTGGCAATTTCTTCGTATTGGTTTGAGATATAAGGTACCATTCCATCCTTAAAGCCTTTGGCAGCCAAAAGTTCGTAAGCGATCCGACGTCCCATAAGGTCCCCTGGCGTGCCTTTCTCACTGCTGAGAGCTGAAAAGATTGGGGCAAAGAGTTTAATGGTATAGTAGCCATTTCGTTCATAGTCGCCAGTCTGGTACTCACGAGCTGACAAGATGTTGTGGTCAATCAAACTTTCAAAGTTGATTAGTTTATTTGCCTCTGCTTCTGTCAATTCTTTGACTACGTTAGTGGCATAAACCTCATTTCCATCTGATGGATCTTTTACATACTTGTTCTCAATTTTTCTGAGAGCCGCCATTTTCTGGTAAACACTTAGTTTATTAACGATTGACTGCCCTTCGAGATATTCCAGCATGTAGATAAGGTCAAACATGTTATGGACATAGTTCTGAAGATCTGCTGCCTTTTGGAATCTCTCTGTCGGATCCAAGACTTGAAGACGGGATCCTTCTGTACTATCTGATGTTGAGTGTTTCAAGATAGAATTGATGGTAATGGTTGCGTCACTTGGTTGGTCAGGGGCTTGCAATAAGCCTTTTGCGAAGAACTCTGGTCCCAAACCACTTCTTCGACCATAGCCGCCAAGGTAAATATCCTGATCCGAATCATGGGTCATCTCATGGGTATAGGTAATGGCTCCATCCTTGTCAAGCATACGGTAAGACATATAGTAGACACCATCCCCTGTTGCGTAGGCTCCATGCTGGTTGTGTACTACCTTATTGCCAACTGGTCCAAAGAAGTTCTTCATGGCTGGATTGGAACTATCAAACTTAGCCTCTACTGTAGCTTTTCCAGATGTTGTGTCATCGCCGAACTTATAAGCATCATAAAGCAAGATGGTACGATAGAGTTTTTCACGTCCCTCATTATCTAAAATACGATACCAATAATCGTAGTGATCTCGCTGACGTTTGGCTGTTTCACGCGCATTTTCTTCTACAAAATCATTGAGAGCCTTGCCCGCTTTATGCTCGCTATTGCGGTAGCGATCATAAGCTCCAAATCCTAGACTAGACATAGTTGAGATGACAAAGACGGATCTCTCTGGCAAGGTTAGGAGAGGCAAGACCATATTGCGGTATTTCCATGTGGCACTAGTGATGCGGTCATAGACACCGATAGAATACTTGCTACCAGTCTGTCCTTGCTTTGTTTTCACCTCTTCGATAGTGGATTTTTCTTCGACGATGTAAGCCTTGGTCTGTGATTTAAACCAGTCATTGTTGCTTTTCTCTGGTAGAAAGACTTTTCGGTAATGTTCCAGCGTGCTAAACAAATCTGTCGTTCCATGTTGACTGGCAAGACTGATACCATAAGTATCGACATTATTCTTAGCTAGAAGATTGTTAAAGCCAGATTTACCCAACTCAATCAGGGCATCTAGTGGTGAAGCATTTCCCTTACCAAAGAAGTCCAGATGGTACAGAACTAGGTCTTTGACATTCACCTGACCATAGCTAAAGTTATACCACCGTTCCAGATAGGTCAAGCCAAGTAGCAAAGCTTCCTTGTTGTGCTTGATTTTATCTACAAGATAGCCCTTGGTGACTGGGTTGTCACCGGCAAGTCCAGCATCTGCTGACAAGATTTTTTTCAAACTGTCTTCCAGTTGTTCTTTTGTTTTGGCGAACTGGTCTTCAAGATAGAGCTCTGTTTGCTTAACGTTTGGAGAAATACCGAGCGTCTTTCTGATGGCTTCTGAGTGGTAGTCCACCTTTTGTAAGTCAGGTAAGACTTGCTTGATGATAGAAGATTGGTCATACAGGAATTGATTTGGCGTATAGAGAAGTCCTGTATCGCCCAGACTATATTCTGCTAATTTGGCGAAATCATTCTGGTACTTGAGATCCAGCTTCTCAGATAAATCATCATTGTAGTGAAGCAAGAGTTTGTTTGCAGTCTCTTTGTTAGAAACAATGTCTGTGATGACTTGGTTATCCTTCATCATGACTGCTGACAAGAGTTCTTTTTGATATAAAAGGCTGTTCTCATTGACCAGATTTCCGTATTTGACGATGGTTGCCTTGTTGTAGAAAGGTAGCAATTTTTCAATATTCTTATAAGCCAAGGCGCGCTTAGCTTGATAATAAGCCACCTTAGAAAAATCACTGTCTTTTTTGCCACTTGTTGAGAGAGGCTCCACTGTTGGTAGAGTGAGAGGATTGATGGCTGCTTTTTTGCTTTCAATCTGGGAAGCATCTAGCATGGTTCCTCTTTCTTCAAAAGATTCTTTGCTGACGACCTCATCCTTGACCAAGGTGACATTGTAGACTCTGTTGGCCTTGCTGCTGAATGTGTCCTTCACCTTCATTCCATTGTAGTGGTAACCGGTAATGGCATTTCCGTTGGTTACATTGACATCACTGAGGACATTGGTCAAACTTCCAGCATGCTTTACATCACCAGAAGTGCGATCCCACAAATTGCCTGCTACTCCCGCAACTCTACCAAAGTGCTTGACATTGTTGATATCACCTTCAGCATAGCTATTTTGGATCTGTGCATCCTGATCTACTAGACCTGCAAGACCACCTACAGTCTGATCTGAAGTATTTGTGTTGGATGAAATGGCTACTGTCGCTTTTGACTTACTAAGTAAAGCCTTGTCACCTGTCAAATGACCGACCAAACCACCGATATTGTAGGCAGCAGTCGTTTCATAAGTATTGATAATTCTCCCCTTGAAACTGCTCTCTGTGATACTTGATTGGTCCGCCTTAGCCAGCAAACCACCGATACCACGTTCACCTGCTAGAACACCATCGACATGAACTTGCTTAATCTTTGTACCATTCTGGGCTTCATAGGCCAGTGAACCGATATCATCTTTCCCTGAAATGGAGACATTTTTCAGACTCAATTTTTCTACTCTAGCGCCACTCAAAGTTTCAAACAGAGGCTTTTTCAAGTTGTAAATAGCATACTGCTTGCCATCTTTTTCACCGATCAACTGACCAGTAAAGGTACCCTTGATGTAGGACTTTTCATCAGGATCCAACTCCACTTCGTTGGCGTTCAAGCTAGCTCCCAAATAATAAGTTCCAGAGAGATTCTGCTTGATAGCTTTGACGAGGTTGCTAAAGGAAGTGAAGGTTGTCGTTTCCTCTGTAGCCTTCTTAGCTAGATAGAAGCTGAAATTATCGACATATTTATTTTCTAGCTCTTGCTGGAGTTTCTCAGCCTTGGCTGTAATTTTATAAACTGACTGACCATCTTTCGTTTCAGCCGTTATTGAAGCGACTGGTAGATAGACATCTTTAAATGACGAAGATTTAACCTTGACAAAGTAAGTATCTGTATTCTTTGGAACGCCGTCTAAAGAAACATGTTGTTTGTAAGTACCATTGGTCTGACTATACAACTCCAGATCCGAAACGTTTCTTAGCTCAAGCGTCTTTTCTGGATCTTTTTCTTTTGGTTTTTCTGTCGGAGTTTCCGGTTTTACTTGCTCGGTATTGCCAGTATATTCTGGAAGAGGAGCGACTTGCTCTGGTTCCACTATCGCACCTGATTGAGTATCTGTATATTCTGGTTTTTCAGCTATCTCAGGGTCAACAATCGCTCCCGCTTGAGTTCCTGTATACTCTGGTGTTGGTGGTACCTGTTCAGGCTCTACGATTGCTCCAGACTGCTCGCCTGTATATTCTGGTTTTTCAGCTGTTTCAGGTTCCACCAAAGCCCCTGACTGGACGCCCCCAACCTCTGGCTCAACTTTTTCCGGTTCGACGATAGCACCAGCTTGGGTTCCCTGATACTCAGGTAGTGGAGCGACTTGCTCGGGTTCAACGACTGCTCCTGCTTGTGTACCTGTATATTCTGGTCTTTCAGCTGTCTCTGGGGCTACAACCGCTCCCGCTTGCTCGCCTGTATATTCTGGTAATGGAGCCTGCGTCTCAGGCTCTCCTTTTCTTGCAGACTGAGGTGCTTCACTCGCAGCTACTGCCTTCTTAGTCCCTTTTTCTACTATACGTGGCAAGGCTTCTTCTACATTGGTCGAGAGAACTTCTCGGGAAATTTCTTGGTTTTCAACAGTGAAAATGCGAACAAGTTCAATCTTCTTCCCAGCACGCCCTTCTTGTTTGACATGAATGGTTCCCTCTGCTAGTTCTGGATTTTCTTGAACCACTTCTGAAAAGTCTATTTTGGTTACAATTTCTTGGTCTTTGTATAGGAGCTCTGGTTTATTCACGCGACCAGCCAAGACTTCGTCTTGAGGATCTACACTAGCAATACCAGACGGCTTTTGATTGGATAAATCTTGAGAAGGGATTGGCTTGTCAGCAGGGCTTGTTGGAGACGGAGTTTTCTGCTCATCTACTGCCTTTTGCCCACCTACATTGGTCTGAAAATGAGGTTGAACCGTGTAGTCAAGTTTCTGATCTCTAGCAGCAGTTTCTTGCAGACTAGAGTCCTTGTCTTGCTTAATATAGCCTAGGTAAGTATAACCCGATAGGGCGCGTGGCAAAGGCAGACTATCTCCTTGGGATAATTGGTATTCCTGATTGTATTGTAGCAAAAGCTGATTTTCAATAGCCTGAACCGAAGAAACCAAACCACTGCCCATCCCTGTTATCAAGACAACTTTCAAGAGAGCCTTCTTTTTGCCTTTCTTTTTGGATACAACAAAAATGAGAAGGCCAATTGAAGCTAGGACTCCACCTGATAAAACACTAATAAGGCTATTCTGTCCACCTGTATTGGGCAACTGACCTAGCTGGGCTTTCTCATCCATATGGTAGACTAGATAATAGGTGCTCTCACTATCTTCCGCAATTTTAGGAATGTCCTTGACAATCAAGTCTTTTTCTTGCCCATTCAGTTCCGTATCCGTCACATATTTGTAGTGAACAGATACATTTTCTTGAGCAAATACAGTTCCACTACTCGCAATGGACACAAAAAATAGGCTTGAAATCGAAGCTGATACAAGACCAATTGCTAATTTTCGTAAGGAGAAACGATGCTGCTTCTCTCCAAAAAACTTTTTCATTCTAAATCCTCTCAACTTTTACCTTCTATCAAGAAAATAACTAGCATTATATTTTGATATAGGTATTTTACATCCATCATTATACTATAAAAATACTTCCTTGTCTCCAATAAATGCTCTAGATTTCACGAATGTCAAAGCTTATTTATCCTATAAAATTTATCCGTCGTTGATGACAAAAAAAGAAGGCTAAGCGCCTTCTCTTATTTGAAAATATTCCTAACAAAAAGTCATTATTCTTGAATTTCGAATTTTTTCAAAAGTCCAAAATAGAGGGATCCACCAATGATTGTCAGAATTCCTCCTACCCAGCCCAAGAATGGGATCAATCCAACAGAACCACCTACGATAAACAAAACAGACGGTGCAGGCGTCACACGTTCATCGTCCTTGTAATAGACAATAGACACAATTCCTAAAACCAAGACAGCAATTTTCACCAATGAAAAAATAATTATAAAAATCCTCAATATACTATCTGTTGCATCAGGGTCTTCCGTCACTGCAGCAACCCCGACAGCTATCATAAACATAACAAGAGGCGCCAACAGTAAAACAATACCTGCGATAAGACCAAAAATCGCATTTACGCGAGCAAGTGTATTTGTTTTCATCTGAATCTCCTTAAAAATTTTTACAGCTATCATTTTATCATATTTTCATGAAAAACAAAAGAAATTTCAAAATGAGGATACTAGATGGTGAATGATTTCAAATTTCTAAACAGACATTTCGAGCAAGAAATATATCATGTATCAATTTGTTTGTAAATTCATTCGTTTTTGTACTAAGCAAGCCGTTCCCCTAAAAAAAGAAGATCACTTGGATCTTCTTTTTTCGTGTCTGTTTTTACAAGAGACTTATCTTTCAAAGATGGACTGTCTGAAGTCGTCTGTGGCACGTAGATAAGCATTAAAAATACGATACTTGAGCTGGGCGACACTGCTCTTAGAGCTATCTGATAAGGCACGATCAATGTTCTTAGCTGAAGCATCCGCTAGTACTGCTAAGTACATATAATCTTGCAATTCCTCATAAGAAGAAATCGTAATTTGTCGTTTGCTATCTAGTTTTCCGGCTTCAAACTCGATGGTGATTGGACGAAGGAATGTTTGCGCCTTGTCGTATCGCTCTTTCAACATAGCTTTCTTCAAATCCTTCCATGATTCATACTGACTACCATAGAGATTTTTGAAAACCAAATCATCTCCAACTACTCCGACATCTCCTCTGTTCCAGATTGAGTAGGTCTTATTACCTTCTTTAAGCGCTTGGCCGGAGTATTGGCCAGATACATATGGGACAAATCCTTGTTGGTAACCCTTGTCTCCGAGCAATTCATAGGCTCTACGACGGAACATAAGTCCACCAGGTGCACCAGTTGGATTGTCCAGAGCTGCATAGAAGGAAGCAAACATATTGATGACATAGTAGCCATTTCGTCCAAAGCTAGCTGTATCCCAACCATCGCGACGTCCAATGATATTATGATCAACCAGAGCATCGACAGATTTTAGTTTGGCTGCTTCTTCAGCTGTTATTGGAACGATTCGATCATCAGCGTGAGCTTGTTTACCATAAGACGTATTCTCAAATTTATAATTTTCAGCCTTGCGGTACCATTTCATTTTCTGCTGATCAGTTAGAACTCCAGTAACAATATCCCCTTCTACATAATCCAGAAGGTTCAGCACATCAAAGACTCCATGCATGTAGTCGCGAAGAGCGTCTGCTGAGGAGAATCGAGCAACAGGATCATAGGTATGGTAACGTGTGGTCGAATCTTTATCTCCCTGATAGAAGCTATTGAGAACGAGACCTTTTTCGCTAACATTGGTTACAGACTCTAACATTCCTGTAGCAAAGCTCTCAGGTCCTTCACCCTCACGACGACCATGTCCTTCAAAATAGATAGAACCATCCGAGTTGTGGGTCATTTCATGGGTATAGACCATGGTTCCAGAAGCTCCCAGCATCTGGTCATAGACGTAGAAGACTTCATAACCATTAGCAAAGGCCCCTAGTCCATTGTCTCCGTGATACTTCCCAGCAGGACCAAAGAAATTGTACATAGCAACAGAGGTCTTATCATTACGCGGAGCCCAATATTGATGGCCTTTATCATTGTAAACAAAGAAACCATCTGTAACGATCACCCGTCTGAATAGAGTGTCTTTCCTGTTTGGACTTAGAATGTTGTACCACATGTCATAGTGGTTTCGTTGCCATTCAGCTGATTGATCCACAAGTCTTTCAACGTGTCGATGGAGTTCCTCACCTGAGAGAACTCTGCCACCTTCTTTCCTGTAGCTTCCAAAGCTACCAAAGGCAATGGTCGACATATTGCTGATGATAAAGACATCTCTTTCAGGTAAGGTCAGAAGTTGGAGGACCATTTGCTTGAAGCCCCAATCTCCCTGTGTCAGTCTGTCGTAGACCTTGATTGTATACTTACTCTTACGATCTGCATTGTCCTGCTTAGCCTGAATTTCTGGCAGGCTTGAACGAGCCTCTACGATATAAGCCTTGGTATTTTCCTTAAACCACTCACTATTGGTTTTGTGTGGCAAGAAGAGCTCACGCAGACTCTCTAAGTAAGCAAAGAGGTCCCCTTTGCCTTTTTCCTTGGCTAGAGATTGTCGGTAGGCATTGAAGTTGTTTTGTGCTCGAAGATTGCCCATTCCAGAGTTACCGAGAGCGATGATGGTATCGAGTGTCGAAGCGGCTTGATTACCAAAGAAATCAAACTTATAGGCATTAAGGTCCTTGGTGTTGAAAGTTCCATAGTTGACATTGTACCAACGATTGAGATAGGTCAGACCAAGCATGAAGGCCTCTTTGTTCTTCAGAATCTTTTGGCTAATCGCATCCGCTACGGCAGGGCCTAAGGTGTTGATCGACTTGTCAACTGAAAGCACCTTGAGGAGTTCCTGACCTAGTTCGGCTTTGGTTTGTTCAAAGGCTTTTTCCAGATAAAGATCATCCAAGGAAGCTGTTTCACCAATTCCAAGGACCTTACGAACAGTAGCTGAGTCATAGGTCACAGCTTTGAGTTCATCCAAGACACTCTCTTTAATGGATTGGTAGTCAGATAGGAAGGCTTCTGGTGTATAGAGTAAATTCTTATCAGCGATGCTATATTCAGCAATCTGGCCATTGGCAAAATCTCCCTTGTAGGTCAGATCAAGATAAGCAATCGTCTTATCTGCATAATGCAGCATCAGTCTATTGATTTCACCCTTATGGCTGTTGACATCCGTTATCAGTGTCTCGTCTTGCATCGGAACAACATCTAACAAGGCTACTTTGTTGAGTTTATCATCCTCAGCTAATTGGTTGGCTGTATGAACGATGAAGTCTTTATTGTAGAATGGTAATAGTTTTTCTACATTTTCGTAGGCTTGCTTTCTGGACTCCTGGGCTCCCCTTACTCGACTATAGTCTGTTTGATGCTGGTAAGCTTGCTGCAATGAGTCCTGGTCCGTCAAGTTCGAAGTGATTCCAAAAGACTGACGTTTAGCTTGCGCATCGGCATCTGAAATAGAACGGACAAAACGCTCGTCTTTTCGATTTGCTGTAGTTCCCTCAAGAACATATGAGTCCCGAACAGAAGCCTCAGGATAGGGATCTCCTGTCATCGCATGACCATTTTGAACCTTGACACTGGTCAAGATATTTCGGACATGTCCATTGTTCCAAGTAGACCCGATTGCTCCACCAACTTGGCCAGAATGACCTGCATTTTGGATAGAACCGGTCACATAAGAAGTTTCTAATCTAGCTCCATTCTGCAAGCGACCAATCAAGCCACCAACACGTTGGTCTCCATTTCGACCTGTTACTTGGATAGATACATCCGCTTGACTCTTCTGCGCCAGTGATTGGTTGCCTTGGAAATTACCGACCAGGCCACCAATATTGTACTCCTGTCCCCCATCTTGGGTGCTGGTGATGGACCCTTTAAAGGCAACATTAGTTAGTTTTGTGTTTTGGGCAACTCCTACGAGTCCACCGATATGCTTGTTACCAGATAGACTACCACTTACAGAAACATCCGTAATCGTTACATTCTGAGCGTTGCTAGCCAAGACTCCTATAGAATCCTTGCCTGTAACTGCAGCCGATTTCAAGGTCAGTTGCTGGATGGTAGCATTTTTCAAGGTTGCAAAGAGTGGTTTTGCTAAATTATAGATAGCATAATCTTTGCCATCCACTCGGCTAGTTAGACTACCTGAAAATTCTTCTGGTACATAGCTTGTCACAGAATGTTCCAACTGAATCTCATCTGCTGAAACATCCGCTCCTAGTTTGAAGTTTCCAGTTGGGTTTGACTTCATGGCCTCTATGAGCGCTTTGAAGGACGTATAGACTCCTTCTCGACTAAGAGGAGTTTTCGGAAGATCAAAGGAGTAATCTGAACGATAATGGTCCCCTTCTCCCTCAACGAGCTGATCGGCTGATACTGTTACGGAGTAGGCATTGCCCTTATCTGTAATCTTAGAAACGGGCAAGAGCATATCCTTGAACTTGTCTGACTGAATTCGGACATAGTAGTTGTTCAAATCAGATGGTACTTCTGACAAGGATAGGTAACGTCGGTAGTGACTGCCATCTTTACCGTACAGTTCGATGCGGTCGATATCTTTGATTTCAACCTTCTTATAATCTAGCTGAACTGGACGTTGATCCTCTATACTAGTTTGTTCCCCCTGACCTAGGTCATACTTCATGACAGTTTTGAGGGTATAAGGAGTATAGTAGTCCAAGTCATCAAGCGTCAATTTTTGAGTGAGGTCCACAAGGTCGACTTCCTTAATTAACGTTTCACCCTTGTATAGCTGCACTTTGGCTGATTGATAGCTAGCTGTAGCATCCGTCAAATGATAGCTAAGAGAAACTTGGCGTTTGTCTTCTTCCTTATCGACACGGACTAGAGAGAGGGTTGGTTTTCTCTTGACTCCATCCAGAGCTTGACGAGCTGCCTCAAGATCAGTTCGAACTTGATCGACCAAGGCCTGATTGGCGAAAGGATTGTCCAAAACGAGTTTGGCCTGATCTAGAGCACGACGATAACGGAGTTTGGTTTGTTCATCAGCATACTGGTAAGCAACTGTAGACTGAGTCACATCCTTCATCTCAAATTCAACTCCGAGAGTTTTCTTATCAACAGGTTGGCCGTCTAGGTTTTTCTTAGCAGTTTCAAGGGCCTGTTTCAAGGAATCAACCTGTTCTTGACTAGTATGAGATGCCTCAAAGAGAGCTTGGGCATTTGCGACTGCCTGTTTATAAGACTCCTGATCTACAGTGGTATCATTGAAATACTGATGCGTTTTCTGGATGCTATCGGACTCTTCCACTAATTGGTGTAAGGGTTCGAGGTCGAGAGTTCCTTTTTCTGGTTCCACAGGAGCGTGATTCGCATTTGTAGAAATTGGTTTTGTACCGACTTTGATAATCTGAGGAACTGCTTCTTTTGTGACAGTGTTAGAAATTTCCTCTGTATTTTCGACTTTTCCATCTACCATGTACTGACGAGTCACAATCGTACGCACGCCATCTTGACCAGCTTGGCTAACTTCCCTTTGCCCCAAAGGCAGGTCTGCACTCTCCACTTCCTTGGTTGGATAAGGTTCTGCTACTGTTGTGGTAACATCTTTTTCTTCAACGTTTAAGCTTGGAACTTCATTTATTGGAGCGTCTGTTGGTTTTTCACTAACAGGGCCTGTTCCAACTGTTACGATTTCTGATACTGCTGGAGTTGTCACTTCGTTGGAGATTTCCTGGCTTCTCTCTACTTTTCCATCTACCATGTACTGACGAGTGACAATCGTACGCACTCCATCTTGACCAGCTTGGGTTATCTTTGTCTGTCCAACTGGCAAACTATCACTCTCTACTCGTTCTCGAGTATAGGGTTCTGTTACCGTCGTAGTAACATCCTTTTCTTCAACGTTTAAGCTTGGAACTTCATTTACAGGAGCATCTGTTGGTTTTTCACTAACAGGGCCTGTTCCAACTGTTACGATTTCTGATACTGCTGGAGTTGTCACTTCGTTGGAGATTTCCTGGCTTCTCTCTACTTTTCCATCTACCATGTACTGACGAGTGACAATCGTACGCACTCCATCTTGACCAGCTTGGGTTATCTTGGTCTGTCCAACTGGCAAACTATCACTCTCTACTCGTTCCCGAGTGTAAGGTTCTGTTACCGTTGTAGTAACATCCTTTTCCTCAACGTTTAAGCTTGGAACTTCATTTATAGGAGCGTCTGTTGGTTTTTCACTAACGGACTCCTCTGTGTTTGGTTTTGTAGGAGAAAGGACCTTGCTTCCGACTTTTCTAATTTCAGAAGTCGGCTCAGTCGTTACCTGATTGGAAACCTCCTCTGTATGGATCACCTGACCATTTAAAATGTAGTTGCGGGTCACAATGGTACGACTGCCGTTTTTCCCTGCCTGAATCACCTCAGTTTGACCTTGCGGCAAATCAGCTGCATCTACTTCCTCCACTTGGAAAGGAATAATCTCTGTGCGACTCGTTTCTTTACTCTCAACCTTTAACTCTGGTTGTTCAAATACAGGAGCTTCACTTGGTTTCTGAGCACGGTACTCTTCCTGCGCTTGACTTCCGTTTGAAGTTTGAACTAGAGTATCAATAGGGGCCGAATGGCTCAACTCTTTCTTGCCATCAACTGGAGACTTCACTTCTTTTTGAGATTTCAAATACCCTACATATTGGTAACCTTCAATCGCAAGAGGTGATTGCAATGCTTCCCCGACCTGTACAGTCAATTCCTGATTATAGTCTGCCAGCATTTGATTTGTCAAAGCCAAGGAAGTTGGCGCAATTAGCTGACTTCCTAAACTGGTCAAAAGCATGAATGAAGCTAGTTTCTTGCGATCATCTCTGCCCAGTTTAATCGCTACGACCAGTAGCACAATGCCTGCCCCTGCTGCAATTGAGCTAATGAGTTGGTTGTGACCAGTTGCAGGCAACTGTCTCGTCGGACGATAAATCAAATAGTAAGTATCATCTGTTTCCTCAGCAAACTGTGGCAATTCTTTGACTACCAATTGCTTCTCTTGGTCTGTGAGCTCACTTTCTGTCACGTACTTATAGTGGATCTGTTTTGTGACGGATGGCGTCGGTTCACTGGCTGCTACACTTGCAAGAGAACCTCCTCCACTAAAAAGGTAGAAAGTCCCTACCAGAGCAGAAACTAAACCAACCGAAACTTTTCTCAATGAAAAACGCTGTTGCTTTTCTCCTAAATCATTTTTTTTCATTCCTAATCTTTCCTTCATCATGATTTCAATCCCCTCTATTCTACCGAAATTTACTAGATTATTCAATTTATTTGCTATAAATAATAGCCACAAAAAGCTCCTAATCTTTTCAGTTCATTTACGCTTTCAAAATCCTTATCTTATCAGGTCTTGAATGCACAAACAAGATCAGGGAGAATCACAGAAAAAAATTCCTAGGTAGCCTTAAACCTAGGAATTTTTTAAATTTTAATCAAACAGAATCGTTTCCTTATTTCTTGAAAATAGACTGTCTGAAGTCGTCTGTCTCACGAAGATAAGCGTTGTAAATCTTCTTCTTGAGTAGGTTAACCCAGCTAGCTTCGACACGGCTAGTAGCATTGGTAATGTTGCGTACATCCTCTGCCACTGCTGCATCCATCAACTGCTGCATCTCTGCATAAGAACGAATGGTTACTTTCTTGGTACTGTTTGGATTTTTAAGCTCGTACTCAATGGTAATTGGCTTCAGCTTGGTCAGCTGATCAATCCGCTCCTTGTACATGGCCTTCTTGAAGGCTGCCCAAGAGGTGTATTCACCTTTAAATACATTTTCCAAGACTTTCTGGTCTGTCACGAGACCGACATCTCTTCCAGACCATCCATCCCACGTTTTCATCCCTTCATCGAAGGCTTCCTGAGAGTACTGACCAGAAACATAAGGGACAAATCCGTCATGATAGCCCTTGGCTGCCAGTAATTCATAGGCTGTGCGACGGAACATAACGTCACCAGGTGCTCCATTTGGATTGCTCAAGGCTGAGTAAATTGGTGAGAAGAGGCTGAGACTGAGGTAGCCATTTCGACCATATTTTCCACTTTCCTTGTTCTCCCGACGAGTGATCACATCATTTTCAATCAAGGAGTCAAAGGTCTTCAGCTGCTTGATTTCTTCAGCAGTGAAGCTTCGCGTCTGGTTACCAGCGTGGGTCTCCTTGCCATACTTATCTGTAATATAGTAATTCTCCATCTTCCTGAACCACTGTAACTTGGCAGCATCACTCTGCTTCAGCATAGAAGTACCTTCTAGATAGTCCAAGGTATAGATCATGTCAAACATACCATTGACGTAGTGTTGCAGGTCTGTAGCATTTTGAACACGTTCCTTGAAATTATAGGTATGCATACGTGTCTTAGAATCCTTGTCCACCTTGAAGAGAGTATTGAGCGTAATAGTTGGTTCATCTGCACTCGGCGAAGACTGCAAGAGTCCGCGAGCATAGAGTTCCGCACCTAGTCCCTCACGACGACCATAACCTTCAAAGTAAATAGCACCGTCAGAGTTATGGGTCATCTCATGCGTGTAGACTGAGTTACCATAGTCTTCCAACAATTTAGCAGCATCAAAGTGGGTTACACTACCAGTAGCATAGGCATTATAACCCTTGCTTGGATACCACTTGCCGGAAGGTCCGAAGAACTCCTGCATAGCTAGAGATTTTTTGTCATTAGCTGGAGCCCAATATTTTTGACCATTCTTGTCAACCAATGAGAATCCATCGTAAACCAGAACAGAACGGAAGAGCTTGTCCTTGCTTTCATCGCTTAGAATCTTATACCAGAAGTCATAGTGATCGCGCTGGTATTCAGCTGTTTTTCTCACTCGGTCTTCGACATATTCAACTAGTTCTGCATCTGTGCGGACCCTGTTATTAGCATCAAGACGATAGCGATCATAAGCACCCATAGAGATAGTGGACAGATTAGAGATCGCATAGACACCTTTCTCGGTCATGGTCAAGAGTGGCAGGAGCATGCCTTTGTATTCCCAATTATCTGCAGTAATCTTATCATAAACACCAACAGAATACTTGCTCTTGCCCTCGGCTGCATCCTGAATCTGTCTCGCTTCTGCTACATCCGACTTAGCCTCAACAATGTAGGCTTTTGTATTGGTTTTGAGCCATTCATTATTGGTCTTGTAAGGTAGGAAGAGCTGACGGTAGCCTTCAAGGTAATTGAAGAGTCCTCGCTTGCCAGTTGCTTCAGAGAGCGAATTGTCATACGCTGTATAGTTGTTCTTAGCCTTGAGATTCTCTAGTCCTGATTTCCCTAAAGCTATAATTGTATCAAGAACCGAAACGTCATTTTTACCGTAGAAATCCAACTTGTAAGCCGACAAGTCCTTAACATTAAAATTGTCATAGTTGATATTATACCAACGGTTAAGGTAAGTCAAACCTAATAGGAAAGCTTCTTTATCAGCAAGAATCTTCTTAACAAGATAATCCTTAACTACTTCACCTTCAGTATTGATAGCCTTATCCATAGCCAGCACTTTGCGAAGCTCAACTGATAGCTTACTTTTCACCTGAGTAAATGCAGTGTCTAAGTATAGTTCATCTAAAGAAGTATCTGCTGCTACACCGAGAGCTGTTCGCATAGCTGGCGAATCAAGAACTACCTTGTTTAACTCTGGCAACACTCGATTTAGAATACCTGTATAATCTGATACAAAGGCTTCTGGAGTATAAAGAAGGTCTAATCCCTTCATCCTATACTCAGCAATACCTTGGTTGACGAAATCTCCCTGATAAGATATTTCTAGGTAGTCAATGGTATTATCCATGTAGTGCAGCATCAAACGATTGATTCCAGTTTTATTGCTATGGATATCAGTGATAATCTGGTCACCCTTCATCGGAACAACATCCAGTAGGTACTCCTTGTTCAACTTATGCTCTTTCGGAATCTTGTTCGCAAACGAAACAATGGTTTCTTTATTGTAGAAAGGAAGCAGTTTCTCCATATTTGCATAAGAATATCCACGGTCGAATTGAGCATTGTTTACCTCACCATAGTCAACAAAACGCGTATTTAGATTCGTGTCATCTAGGCTAGTCGTGATGTCCATAGCAGTCAGTTTTTCTTCCATTTCTTCTTGAGTAATAGTAGAAGTAATAAACTGATCGTTTTTCAAGGTTTCACTTTTGGCAACTTTATATGCTTGCGTAATGCGGTCGTTGTTGTATCCCTGATCCCCAGAAATACTGTAAACATTTGTACCACTAACATTACTGATCACATTATCAACTAAACCATTAAAGTAGTTCGAGCCGACCACTCCACCGATTTGACCGTTAGTGGTTGAATTATATAATTTTCCTGTCACATAAGATTTGGTAATTCGAGCATTGTTTTCTAGACGTCCAACCAAACCACCGATACGTTGTTCATTTGATCGAGCACCACTAATAATCGTTACATCTGCTTTACTTTGGCTAAGAAGAGATTCTCCTCCTTTAAGGCTTGCAACCAAACCACCTACATTATAAGCTTTGATGTGTTGACTGTTAGATAGGATAGTCCCCGTAAAGGAACTATTCGTAATTTTCGTATTGGTTCCATTAACTACTAGACCCGCTACGTTAGAGGCGTTGCCTACTACCGATACTCTCCCCTGAACAGAAACATCTGTGATTCGCGCATTCTCCGCATTGCGTGCCAGCGCAGCCGAGTCATAGGTACCCACGATATTCACATCTTTAAAGTCGATATTGGAAATAACAGAACCACTCTTGAGGTTTTCAAATAAAGGCTTGGCTAGATTGTAAATCGCATATTGCTTGCCATTTTGACTACCAGTCAGACTGCCGGTGAAGTTCCCTTTGAGGTAGACATAATCCGCAGGAGCTAGGTTGACCTCGCTCGCATCCAAATCAGCTCCCAGAACATAATTTCCTGCCATATTTCGCTTCATAGCGTCTACCAATCCAGCAAAGCTGGTGTAGACATTTTGCTGACTTGGGACTGCCTTACTGATGTAGAAGTCGTGTCCAGACTTATAGCCCGCTTCACTTTCTTGGACGAGTTCAGGAAGGGTTACATTAACCTTATAGACTGCCTTGCCATTTTTCTCTGCTTCAGAAATGCTGTGAACTGGTAGGAGAATTTCTTTGGATTCGCTTGATTTGATCTTGACGAAGTAGGTAGACAGATCCGTAGGCATAGAACTCATCGATACAAAGCGCTTATATTGGTCGTTTTCTTTATGATAAAACTCAACAGAATCAATATCGCGGAAGGTTATTTTCTTGTATTCTAGCTCAAAGTTACGACTGTCTGTTTCAAACTCAGTAAAGCTACCATTATCCAATTCATAAGTCAACTTGGTTTTCAAAGTATAGCCTGTGTAGTAGTCTAGATCGCCAATCTTCAAGCTGCCAGCAAAGTTGGTAATTGGAAGAGTACGAATCAGCTGATCTCCCTGGTACAATTCTGCAGTCGCTGAACGTAAGGACTGGGTCTGGTCTTCCAATCTATATTGGACCGTCACCGACTTATCATCAGCATTCTCAGTCAGACTTAGAATCGAAACTGTCGGCTTGACTTTAGGCACTCCATTTAATGCTTCTGTGGCTGCTGTCAGGCTAGCAAGAGCTTGGTTGACCTGTATTTGTGTAGCAGTCTGATTGTTCAAAACTCCCTCTGCCTTGGTCAATTCGTCAGTATAAGCTGTCTGCTTTTCTGAATCCGCATTCTTATATTTAACAGAAGTTTTAATCGTTGGATTTAAATCGTACTCAGTCTGAAGAGCCGTTTTAACAACTTCAAGACCACTCAATTGCGCCTTGACTTGATTGATTTGTTCCACCAGTTGGTTGACTTCTGCTTGGCTGGCTTGAGATTGGCTCAGAATCGCTTGACCTGCCGTTAAAGCAGCATCATAATTAGTTTGATGACTCTGACTATCGTTGAAATAACGGGCCTGAGCTTTAACCTGATCCGCTTCTGCCAAGAGATTATGCAGTGAAATTAAATCGAACTCCTCTAAAGCATCTGCTTTCGGTGCTTCATTTGGTACCATGGTTGGTTTAGCCGTGCCGACCTTGAAGATTTGTGTTACCGGGGACAAGGTTTCCTCATTAGACAACTCTTGACGGTCAATTTCCTGACCGTTAGAACTGTAGACACGAGTCTTAATCGTGCGCTCACCCTCAACACCTGGAGTTGTGATTTGACGAGCATCTTGGACCAATTCATCCGTTTCTTCTTCACGAGTGGTGAAGTTAATCTTCTCTACGCGCGATTCGTCAATATAAGTTAACGGATACTCTGGCAGTGCGTCTGCTTTCGGTGGATCGTTCGGTACCATGTTTGGCTTAGCCGTGCCGACCTTGACGATTTGTGTTACGGGAGCTAGAGTTTCCTCGTTGGACAACTCTTGGCGATCCACCTCTTGACCGTTAGAACTGTAAACACGAGTCTTAATGGTACGTTCGCCTTGGACTCCCGGAGTCGCGATTTGACGAGCATCTCGAACCAATTCATCCGTTTCTTCTTCACGAATGCTAAAGTTGATTTTTTCAACGCGCGTTTCGTCAGTGTAAGTTAGCGGATATTCTGGCAGAATGTCTGCTTTCGGTGCCTCGCTCGGTACCATGCTTGGTTTAGCTGTGCCGACCTTGACCACTTGCGTTACAGGAGACAAGGTTTCTTCGTTCGAAAGTTCTTGGCGGTCAACCTCTTGACCGTTGGAACTGTAGACACGAGTCTTGATAGTTCGTTCGCCTTGGACTCCTGGAGTTGTGATTTTGCGGGCATCACGAACCAATTCATCCGTTTCTTCTTCACGAATGTTAAAGTTGATTTTTTCAACGCGAATTTCGTCAGTATATGTCAACGGATACTCTGGTAAAGCGTCTGCTTTCGGTGCTTCGTTCGGTACCATGTTTGGCTTAGCCGTTCCAACTTTGACTACTTGCGTTACGGGAGCTAGAGTTTCCTCGTTGGACAACTCTTGGCGATCAACCTCTTGACCGTTAGAACTGTAGACGCGAGTCTTAATCGTGCGCTCACCCTCAACACCTGGAGTTGTGATTTGACGAGCATCTTGGACCAATTCATCCGTTTCTTCTTCACGAGTGGTGAAGTTAATCTTCTCTACGCGCGATTCGTCAATATAAGTTAACGGATACTCTGGCAGTGCGTCTGCTTTCGGTGGATCGTTCGGTACCATGTTTGGCTTAGCCGTGCCGACCTTGACGATTTGTGTTACGGGAGCTAGAGTTTCCTCGTTGGACAACTCTTGGCGATCCACCTCTTGACCGTTAGAACTGTAGACGCGAGTCTTAATCGTGCGCTCACCCTCAACACCTGGAGTTGTGATTTGACGAGCATCTTGGACCAATTCATCCGTTTCTTCTTCACGAGTGGTGAAGTTAATCTTCTCTACGCGCGATTCGTCAATATAAGTTAACGGATACTCTGGCAGTGCGTCTGCTTTCGGTGGATCGTTCGGTACCATGTTTGGCTTAGCCGTGCCGACCTTGACGATTTGTGTTACGGGAGCTAGAGTTTCCTCGTTGGACAACTCTTGGCGATCCACCTCTTGACCGTTAGAACTGTAAACACGAGTCTTAATGGTACGTTCGCCTTGGACTCCCGGAGTCGCGATTTGACGAGCATCTCGAACCAATTCATCCGTTTCTTCTTCACGAATGCTAAAGTTGATTTTTTCAACGCGCGTTTCGTCAGTGTAAGTTAGCGGATATTCTGGCAGAATGTCTGCTTTCGGCGCATCGTTTGGTACCATGCTTGGTTTAGCCGTTCCAACTTTGACGATTTGCGTTACTGGAGCTAGGGTTTCCTCATTGGACAATTCTTGACGGTCAATTTCCTGACCGTTAGAACTGTAGACACGAGTCTTGATGGTCCGCTCACCTTGGACTCCCGGAGTGGCGATTTGGCGACTCCCCTCTGGAATCTCATCTGTATATTGCTCGTCAATAGAAAAATCAATCTTTTCTATTCTAACCTCATCATTTATAGTCAACTCCAACTCAGAATTCTCATGAATAGGAGCTGTCTCAGGAGTTGTGCCATATTCCGTCAGTTCTGGAACTTCGTGAACTGACGCTGTTTCTGGAGTTGTGCCATACTCTGCCAGTTCTGGAATCTCTTGAACTGGAGACGTCTCAGGACTAGTTCCGTATTCTGTCAATTCTGGAACTTCGTGAACTGACGCTGTTTCTGGAGTTGTACCATATTCTGTCAATTCTGGAATTTCTTGAACTGGAGTTTCTTTTGGTATCGAGTTAGTTGGAGCTGTTCCAACTAAAATAATTTCAGAAACAGGTTCAAGCGTCACTTGATCAGAAATCATTTCGCTTTTTACGATTTCTTGATCCTTACGAAAATGACGAGTCACCACTGTACGTTGACCTCGAACACCTGATTGTATTACTTTTGATTGACCTTGAACCAAGTCATCTGAATACTGGTATTGGGTCTGATAAGGGAGATCTTGAACCGACTTTTGTTCACTAATTTTTAATTCTGGCAATTCATGAACTGCTCCAAGACGAGCGAGTTCTCTCTCCTTAGCAGCTATAGCTTCTCTTTCTTCCTCAGTTAAAGCATCCCCCTTATCTGAAACAATCTCTTTCATATCAAGATTTGTTTCACTCGGTTTAAGTTCACTTCCCTTCTCTTTCTCCAAGTCAAGTGTCGGATTTTCCTTCAGAGCAGAATGAGCTAAATGACTATCATTTTGTTCTTCATTCTTTAGATAACCGATATAGTCGTAACCATCAATTTTCAATGGCGCTGGAAGGGATTCTCCAAGACCCAAGTTAAGACTTTGATTATATGCAGCGAGTTCAATATTCGTCACTGCTAAGACTGTTGGAGATAGCAGTATGGATCCCATTCCAGTTACCAACAATATCGAAGATAAATACCTCTTCCCATTTCTGCCTCTAACAACTACAAGTACTAGTAATGCAAGACCCATCGCTGTAAATGTTGATTCCCAAAGGCCGGAGTGACCTGTCTTAGGCAATACTCCAGATGAATCCCCTTGAGTAGTCGGACGATAAACTAAGTAATAGGTCTCTGAAGCATCCTCAACATGCTTTGGAATCTCCCTGATCAAGGCACTCTTCTCTGCCTCCGTCAATTCAGACTCCACTACGTAGTGGTATTTGACCTGAGCAGACTGCTGACTTTGAATTTCTGCTGCTTTCACAGAAGTCAAGCCCCCAGCCATTTGCCCATTCAAAAAGAAGCTTCCAATAGTCGCCGAAACGAGCCCAACGGACAACTTTCGGAAAGAAAAGCGCTGTCGTTTTTCTCCATAAAACTGATGTTTCATTCTCAAAATTTCCTCTTCAATATATTATTCAATCTTTTCTATTCTACCTGATTTCACTTGATTATTCAAATTATTTGTCGCGATTTTTAGAAGCAACACAAGCTTTTGAAAAGTACCAAAAAACGACCTCCCTTTTTGAAAAAATCTCAAAAATCAACTTAAAACTCTCCCTAAAAATGTTGAATTTCTACATCTTTGTCCTAAGCTTTTACCAGCAAAAAAAGAGAGAAATGACTTTCTCTCTTTTACCTTTTCTCTCATCTTAAACTATGAGAAGACATATTTCTAATCTGATTATTTGGCTTCAAATCCTTCTGCGACAGCGTCCGCAAAGTTTTCTTCTACGATGCTTGCACAATGGTCACAGATAACTGCATGGTAGCTACGTTCTGCAGTAGTTGGATCGATACGACGGCAACGGTCACATACTTCACCTGCAGCGCGTTCAACTGTAAAGGCTACATCTTCAAAGCTTACTGCACTCTCTGGAGCTGGTCCTTCAGCGATGGTCAATTCTGACACGATCAAGAGTTGAGCCACATTGCTGTTCACTGCTTCGAGCAGAGTTTTCACCACTTCATTTGGATAAACTGTCAAGTGGGCTTCGAGTGATTTCCCGATTACTTTTGCATTACGCGCTTCTTCCAAGGCTTTTTGAGCCTGTCCACGGAAGTCCATGAATGCTACCCAGGTATCCAAGATTTCTTCTTGGTTGGCAAAGGTTTGAGCTTCTGGCAGTTCTGACAACTGAACAAAGTCTTCTGCTTCAAATTCAAGGTATGACCAGATTTCTTCCGCAGTGTGAGGAAGGATTGGCGTCAAGAGTTTGGTGATTTTAACAAGGATGTCATAGAAGACAGTCTGCATTTGACGGCGTTCGAGTGATTTGGCACCTTCGATGTAGACAACATCTTTGGCAAAGTCCAGATAGAAAGCGGACAAGTCAACGTTGATGAAGTTCACCAAGGCCTTGTAGATAGTCAAGAATTCAAAGTCAGCATAGGCATCACGAATGGTCTTAACAAGTTGGTTAAAGCGAATAGTCATGTACTTATCAACTGAACGAAGTTCTTCGTAAGCTACTGTATCCTCAGCTGGGTTAAAATCAGAAGTGTTAGCAATCAAGAAGCGAAGTGTGTTACGAATCTTACGGTAAGTTTCAGAGACTTGGCTCAAGATATCCATAGAGATACGCACGTCGTTGCTTGAGTCAACACTTGTTACCCAGAGGCGCAAGATTTCCGCACCAAATTGTTTTTCAACATCACTTGGAGCAATGGTATTTCCAAGAGATTTAGACATCTTCTCACCTTTACCATCAAGGGCAAATCCTTGTGACAAGATTTGTTTGTAAGGAGCAACGCCATGGTTAGCAACAGATGTGATAAGTGAAGAGTTGAACCAACCACGGTATTGGTCAGAACCTTCAAGGTAGAGGTCTGCTGGATATTTGAGTTCTGGACGGTTGACCACTACTCCATTCCATGATGAACCTGAGTCAAACCATACGTCCATGATATCTGTTTCTTTTTTGAACTCGCCATTTGGTGAACCTGGATGAGTAAATCCTTCTGGCAAGAGGTCTTTGGCATTACGTTCCCACCAGATGATAGAACCGTGTTCCTCAAAGAGTTGAGCAACGTGCTCGATCGTTTCAGCAGTCATGATTGGCGTTCCGTCTTCAGCATAGAAGATAGGAAGGGGAACTCCCCAAGCACGTTGACGAGAGATAACCCAGTCGCCACGGTCACGGATCATGTTGTAAAGACGCACTTTACCCCATTCTGAGTGGAATTTCACTTTTTCAATTTCATCCAAGATTTCTTGGCGGAATTTTGAAACTGAGGCAAACCATTGTGGAACAGCACGCCAGATGATTGGTTTCTTGGTACGCCAGTCAAATGGGTAGGAGTGGGAGATTTCTTCTTGAGCAAGGAGTAAATCACCCAGTTTTTTGATAACAGTTGGTACCACCTTGTCATAGAATTGACCTTCAAAGTCAGAGCCAGCATTTGCCATCATAATCCCGCGTTCATTAACTGTCACTGCAACTTCAAGACCATTGGCAACACCGACATTGTAGTCATCCTCACCAAAACCTGGAGCCGTATGGACGATACCTGTACCAGAGTCAGTCGTAACGTGGTCACCAAGGATCACCAACTCATCTACAGCCGTATCCCATGGGTGGACTGTTACGATGTGGTTCAATTCTTGACCACGGTAGGTTGCCAAGACCTGAACATCAGTCCAGCCAAATTTCTCAGACAAACTGTTCAACAATTCTGAAGCAACCACAAACTTACGAGATTCACCAGCAGGTTGTACGACTACGTAATCAATATCCGTACCAACAGTCAACCCACGAGAAGCAGTGATGGTAAATGGAGTTGTTGTCCAAACAACGATGTAAGTATCTGTATCAAGCACACCTTTTCCGTCTTTGACACGGTTAGCATAGTAAAGGGAAGTTGAAAGCAAGTCATGGTATTCAATTTCCGCTTCTGCAAGGGCTGACTCAGAAGACCATGACCAGTAAACTGGCTTGGCACCACGATAGATATAGCCCTTTTTAGCCATTTCACCGAAGACACGGATTTGAGCTGCTTCATAGTCTGGAGTCAAGGTCACATAAGGATTTTCCCAGTCACCAGAAACACCCAAACGTTTAAAGTCTTCACGTTGTTTATCTACTTGAGAAAGAGCGTATTCACGGCAAAGTTTCAAGTACTCAACCAAGTCCATTTCTTTGCGTTTAACACCTTGTTTTGCCAAAACTTGTTCGATTGGCAATCCATGTGTATCCCAACCTGGGATATAAGGAGCGTAAAATCCTGACATAGACTTAGAACGAACAATAATATCTTTGGAAATCTTGTTCATGGCATGTCCAACATGGATATTTCCGTTTGCATACGGAGGTCCATCATGCAAGGTGAAATGCGGTTTTCCTTGGTTCAATTCTTGACGACGTTGGTAAAGTTTTGCTTCTTCCCATTCTTTTTGCCAAACTGGTTCTTTGGTTGGAAGACCAGCACGCATAGGAAAGTCTGTTTTCCCTAGATTGAGGGTTTCTTTAAGTTTCATTGTTACTCCTTTAATTTAAAATGACAAAATAAAAACCACGACTCGCAAAAAGGACGAAAATCGTGGTACCACCTTTGTTCGAAAAAAGACAGCGTCTCTTTTCCTCTTTTCCCGTAACGTGGGGAACGTCCAGTCTTACTGCTTTCAGACTAGATTCGTTGAGAGGATAATCTAACCACTAGGGATTGCAGGACTCGCACCATCTCCCGCTCGCTGAAAATATAGTTGGTTAAATCTTGTTCTCAAATTTTTTATAGGATAAGAACAGATTCTTTGTTTGCATCTTCCTCAGTTGCTGCAGTAGCTTCTACTTCAACTGACTCTTCATGCTGGACAATTTCTTCTGTCTGTTGATTTTGTTGGGCTTCAAATTCAGCCAATTCTTTGTTGCCAGCCTCGATACGAGCTTGCAATTCAGCAACCTCTTCTGGTGTGAACTGACGAGTCATATCAATTGGTTCTTCCTCTGGTTGTAAAGATACTGATTCACCAAGAACTTCACCAACCACCTCTTTAAAGGCTTCATCACTTGTCTGAAGGTAAGTAGCTGTTGGGCGAAGAATATCTTCCCAATCCGATGACTCGACAATAGCCAATTGACTTTCAATCGTAGACTTGAGGCGTTGATGGAATACACGGCTCTTGTTCTTCAACTCTTCTGTCTCAACAGCCACTCTCTTTGCATTATCTGTTGCCTGACGAAGAATTTCATTTGCCTTGTATTTCGCTTCTTCAAGCAAACGCTGAGCGTCTTGTTCAGCTTGTTGAATGATATTGTTTGAACGTTCTTGAGCAGCTTGTTTGACACGCTCAGCTGTATCTTGGGCAATCAAAACCGATTGGCTCAAGGAATCCTTCATCTCATCAAAGTAAGACAAACGTTCTTCCAAATTTTTGATGTGCGTTTCTTTGTCGTGATTGCTACGAACCAAGTCTTCGTAGTCACGAACAACGATATCCAGAAATTCATCTACTTCTTCTGGATCAAAACCTCTAAATCTTGTACCAAAGGTTTTATCTTTAATTTCTAACGATGTAATTGGCATACTTTTCCTCACTTACTTAATAAAAAATAGAATCATTAATTGCTTCTGGTTCTTGCTCGCTTGTTACTGTTCTCTTAGGAATATCATTCGTATAATAGGAAAGACGTTCTTCTAGTTTTTTGATATAGAGTTCAGTTTCATCTTTGTATCGAATCATCTCCTCTAATTCAAAGTAAATCTTATCTAGAAAGAGGTCAACTTCTTCCTGATTGTAGCCTCTGAATGTTCTTGAGAAAGCTTTATCACTTATTTCTTGTGGTGTAATCGACATATTTTTTCTCACTTGCTTAAAAGTAGCCGGACTGTTAGTTTTTTCTTATCCTTTTTGGTCTGACCAATGTCTTTGACAACTTTCAAACGACCAAACTTTCTCACACTGATCAAATCTCCAACTGCAACCTGGTAATCAGTTTTTTCAACCACATGATAATTTACCTGGACAGATTTTTTCTCTATCAGTTGACTAGCTTGGTTTCTAGATAATTTCAAGGCACTTGATAAGAGGGCATCCAATCGAAAACTCGAAACTAAAATTTCTCGTTCTCTATAATCAGTTTTAGACAAAATTCTATCGGTAAAAGGACGTTCCTCCAGCGATACAGGAAGTCTGCCAATCTTTCTTATTCCATCCTGAAAAAGAGGAATAAAATCACGATTGACAAAAATCTGTGCTCTCTTTTCATCTACCAAGATATCACCAAATAATTTACGGTCAATTCCTAGCTGGTTGATGATTGTTCCCAATATTTTTCCATGACTCAGTTGTTCAAACTTACTCGGATAGCAAATTTCCAACAAGGCCATTTCAAAGTCTGATATCTCTGGTTCAAAGTAATCTGGATAGAGAAGAACTCGAACCGACTCTGTGAGAAGAAAATCACCACTACTTTGGCAACCCAGTCCATATGTCCCAGCTAGTACCCTCAAGATCTGTTCCTGATGGGGATTGATAAAAGGAGTAAGTACCGGCGCGTAGGTATCTTCTACCCGCTTGATCCACTCTAACCCCTTATCAATAAAGGGGATATCATCTTGGGAAAAATGCTGATAAATGGCTCGATTTACTGTCATAGTAATAGTACTAGTCGTGTTAAGATATTTCCAACAAACTGAATCAGAATTAGCGCTGCCCAAACCGTAAAATCAAGACCAGCAAATTGTAGATTGAGCTTACGAAGAGGCTCGATAACTGGACGAGCAAGTCTGATGACTAAGCGTCCTAGTTGGCTTTCATAGGCATTTGGAAACCATGAAAGAAGAGCAAATGCAACGAGAATGATGGAATAAATGCTAACCGCATTTTGGATTAAACGAATTAAGAAAATCATTATCTTGCTCTATTTCGTTTAATATCAAAACCAAACTCAGCGCTTTGTGATTCATCTGGAAGTTTGACATCTTCAATGTTCACGATAACGTTGACAGGAGTCAATAGATACATCGTACTCGCGACTTTTTTCATATTTCCAGCCAAGACATGACGGGCTCCATCCAAGTAATCAAGGCAACGACGGGCTTGTACCTCTGTCATGTATTGGAAATCAATCAAAATACTTTCATTTCCAGCCAACAAATCAACAATCTCAGTTGCATCTTCATATTTTCTTGGATAGCGAACATCAATTGTCACTTTCTCATCTGAACGATGGCTTTGCATTGCCAATTCTTGCTGACGCGCATGAAGACGAGTGATATTTGCATCTTTAGCTGATCCTGACTGAGCAGGTGCTGGTAATTCTTTAGAAGATGAAATGGCTGGGCTAACTGTTTCCTCTTGTTGAGTCTGGTAGTTAGTCGTTTCTTCTCCGTCTTCTGTAAAATAATCTATAAATTTATCGAATCTATCTTTTAAAGACATAGCTCTCTCCTATTTAAAAAATGCTGTACCGATTCGAACAAAGGTTGAGCCGAACTGAATCGCTTCCTTAAAATCACGACTCATTCCCATGCTTAGCTCTGTCATCGGCATATTAGGGATTTGTTTTTCTCTAATTTCTGCTTGCAGAGCCTGCGTATCCTTGAAAATTTCTTTCAATTCATCACTGTCTGCCTCAAAAGGAGCCATGGTCATTAAACCAACATACTCAATCTGATCTAACTTAGCCAATTCTGGCAAAAGTTCTAGCAATTCTTCTTTTGAAAACCCATGCTTGCTTTCTTCCCCAGAAATATTGACCTGCAAGAAACACTTGATAACATGATCTGTTCTCTTTTGAATTTCCTGGGCTAACTTTAGGGAGTCTAAAGCATGAAAGTAATCCACATATGGGATTACTTCTTTCACTTTCCGTCTCTGTAGTGTTCCTATTAAATGCCAAGTAACTGGGTAATCTTTCAAGGCCTGATATTTTTCTAAAAATTTATCAACTCGATTTTCACCTATATGACGGACACCAAGCGGAAGCAAAGCTTCCGCTGTTTGTACATCTACATACTTTGTCACTGCGATTACTGAAACAGCATCTAGAGCACGGTTGGCTTCTTGACTAGCATCAGCTATTTGCTGAAAAACTAATTCAGTATTTTTTTTCAAATTCATTGATTAACGATTTTTGAAGAATGGAGGTGTATCCAATTCATCTTCATCTTGTGAAACTGGTGTTTCGAAGCGTTCTACTGGTGAAACAACAGGATCTGTTTGGCGAACAATAGACTCTCGACGCAAGTCCCAGTCTCCAAAAGCAGATGCTTGGTTTGTTTCAAAGCGACGAGGACTTGATTTAGGCAATTCTGCTGTCTCTTCCAAGTCGAATTGACGGTCAAATGTGTGTGCTTGTGGAGCTTTAGTTGATGGACGTCCAACTGGTTGGTTGTTACGAGCTCCAACTACTTTTTCCACTCGCTCTTGACGAACACCTGTCGCTACAACTGTAACACGGATTTCATCCTTCATGCTTTCGTCAATTGATGTTCCAAGCCAGATGTTTACACCTTGGCCAGCTGCTTGATTGACGATTTCTGAAGCTTCTTCTGCTTCAATCAAAGTCAAATCAAGACCACCAGTAACGTTGACGATGACATCCTCTGCTCCATCGATAGTTGTTTCAAGAAGTGGAGAGTAAATTGCTTTACGAGCCGCTTCAACAACGCGCTCTTCACCACTACCGATACCGATACCCATAAGGGCATTCCCTTTGTTTGCCATTACAGTTTTCACGTCAGCAAAGTCAAGGTTAATCAATCCTGGGTTCGTGATCAAGTCAGTGATCCCTTGAACACCTTGGCGAAGGACATTATCTGCTTCGCTAAGAGCTTCAAGAAGTGGCGTTTTCTTATCAACAATTTCAAGCAAGTTGTTATTAGAGATAATCAACAAAGTATCAACATGCTCGCGAAGTTCGTTGATTCCTTCTACAGCGTACTGACCACGTTTGCTTCCTTCAAATCCGAAAGGACGTGTCACAACACCAACTGTAAGAGCACCAAGATCTTTAGCGATACGTGCAATAACAGGGGCTGCACCTGTACCAGATCCACCACCCATACCAGCAGTGATAAAGACCATGTCTGCTCCAGTGATAGCTTCCGTCAAAGCTTCTTCACTTTCTTCTGCAGCTTTACGTCCAACTTCTGGACGACCTCCAGCACCCAAACCACGAGTCAATTTAGGACCAAGTTGGATAACTGTTTCTGCTTTCGTACTGCTAAGAGCTTGCACATCAGTGTTGGCTGCGATAAATTCTACACCAGCAACACCTTCGTCAACCATACGGTTAATGGCGTTACCACCACCACCACCGACACCAATTACCTTAATAACTGCGCCTTGAGCTGCTGCTGTATCAAATGAAAATGTCATAATTTCTTATCCTCTTTTATTCATCAAACATGCTTCCGATCAAACCACGGAAACGTTCTGTTAGCTTCGGTTTACTTTGAGAACTTGCTTGGAATTCTTCCTTGGGAGCAACTGGAGCTTCCTGCACAGTTTCAGCTGGAGCTGCTTGTGCTGGACTTGGCTGCGCTACAGGATTCAAACGTTGATTTGGAATGCCAAAGTTGATTGGTTTTTGGCGAAGGAATTCATCTCCTTTAACTGCTTTTTGAGCAAGAAGATTGACTTCAGTCAATTTACCAGCAAACTCAGACAAGCTAATCACGTGAGCAAATGCAGGGTTGCGAATTCCAACTTGATTTGGTACATAAAGTTTTACGCGAACACCAAACACTTCTTGGGCTAATTCAACAATTCCCGGCAAAATTGCATTTCCACCGATTAGGACGATACCTCCTGGCAAATCTAGCAAGTGTCTTCTTTCCAACTCTTGTTTGATTTGGTCAAAGATATGTTTGATGCGTGCTGAGATAATTTCTGCCAAGTAGCTTTCTGTTACTTCAACAGGTTCTACTTCACCAATTACTTCAACTTGGAAAGTTTCGTTACTTGCAAGTGGAACGTAAGCTTCACCATAGTTCAGTTTCAAACTTTCAGCAATTTTTTGAGATGTTTTCAAGACTTTAGAAATGTCTTTTGTAACGTAATCCCCACCTTCTTGGTAGATGTTAGTGAACTGCAATTCTTGGTTGCGGATAGTCGCTACAGTAGTCTGACCTCCACCCATGTCAATGACAGTTGCACCAAATTCACGTTCGCCTTCATTGAGAACGGAGTTCACGATTGCCAAAGGTGAAATAATCACATTATCAACATGAATACCTACACGCTCAACTGTCTTACGAAGATTGTGTAGAATCGTACGAGGACCTGTGTAAAGCAGACCACGCATTTCCAAGCGAACACCCATCATACCACGAGGGTCACGGATCCCTTGGAAACCGTCCACGATGAATTCTTCTGGAATAAAGGTAATCACTTCACGGTCAGGAGTCATGCTCTTTGTCAAAGCTGATTTGACAACATTTTCAACATCTTGATCCGTGATTTCTTTGGTATCTGAAGTTACAGGAATCATTCCTTGTGTTGGTTCAACCTGCAAGAGGTTTGCTGGAAGGCCAACGTTAACAGACTTAATAGAAATACCAGCTTTCTCTTCCGCCTGTGTGATTGCGGATTTGATTGCTGAAGCAGCTGCTTCAATATCAACAATAATTCCGTCTTTGACACCTTTACTTTTGGCATTGCTAACACCAATTACATTTACTTCACCATCTCTATGCTCAGCTACTAGCACTTTAATCGAGCTAGTTCCGATATCTAAGCCTGTAAAAAAACCATCTCTAGTCATTACATCGCATCCTCTCTGTCTTCCAAGTTTCTCACTTCTATTTAATAACTATGTTTGGGCATAGCTATTCAAAGAATATTATAACACAAAAAATCCAATCGTGCTTAGTTTTTGATAAAATTCCTGCATGTTTTTTGAGAAAATTCTAGAAAAATTCTTCTTCTAAGAGATTATTTGAAGTTAACGTTCACAATTTCCTTTCTGTTTCTTAAAAATCCAAAAAAGAGAAGATCATTTTAGATCTTCTCTTGAATAAATTCTTCCGATTTTTGTTGTAAAAAATTTTCTACTAATTTCCCTGTTAAGCGAATTGCTATCACGATAACAGTCGAAACAATGAGATAATTTAAGGGCTGGCCAAAACTTCCAACAAGTGGTGGTTTGTTTAAAAATCCATAATCTCCACCTACAACTAAGTTAACAACCCATATCAAGCCATTTAAGGCGAAGGTAATCACCGCCACATTCTTCAAATCAAGAAGGGAAGGTTGATAGTTTCTAAACAAGTATAGGAGCGCATTTCCTAAAAGGGCAACATGTCCGATAATGAAGGACAAAATGGTCACGTGTGGAAATGGGTAGGGATCAAAAAGTGGGTAAGCTAGTGCTGCTGTTGCTCCAAAAGTTCCTAAAAGGGCGAAGTACTGTTTGTACTTGGATGTTCCTGGAATCAAGAGCATCACAAACATGGCGATACGGCAATGATAGAAGGGCAAACTTTCTGATAGGGGCATGAGATTGCCCCAATACCAGCTATACAGAACAATCAGTTGAACAGACTGAAGGATCTGAATAAAACGCTGGTAAGCTACTTTGTCGCGAAAACGATAAGAAGCATAGAAAGTAAGAGCCAGTAAACATAACAAACCAATGTACCAGTGGAGTTCAAACTGGGGCGGTTCTGATATCTGTGTGGTAAATAATTTATCCCACAAATTCATATTCTATTCCTCGTTCATCTAGCTAGAGGCAGTAAAAAATTCACTTTCTCCAGCTTTTAAATTTTTTGAAAAAACTTGATTCTATGACATACATAGAACACTTGCGTCTTAAATTCGCAACCTATTATATCATTTGTATTGCAGAAATGCACTGATTTGAAATCTACAGTTTCATATGGAAATCACTAAACTACATTAGGTTTTCTACCAACTTGGCTAGATTCATGGAGTTAGAGCCTTTGAGCAAGATTTGGTCATTGGCACCGAGTCTTTCCTTAACCTGCTTGGCTAGGTCTTCAAATTGGTCCTCGTCAGCTGTTTTTTTGAAGTAATAAACGTGGCCGATTGGGAACATTTGACTAGCCAATTGGCTTAATTCGGCAATGTCTTCTCCATAGAAAACAACGGTATCCAGCACATCTGGAGAAAGGCTCAAAATCATCTGGTTATGGAGTTGGACAGACTGGTCGCCGAGTTCCTTCATATCTGCTAGAACAGCAATTTTCTTGCCTCCTTCGTTGGCTGGAATGGCAGAAAATGTCTCCAAAATCAACTTCATGGCTGTTGGATTGGCATTGTATACGTCTGACAGAATATCTGCTCCATTGGCTGCTTTCTTCCACTCGGTGCGGTTACGCGTCAATTCTAGGTTCTGGAAAGCCTGACGAATTTGCTCCTCTGAAACTCCTTCTTGTAGAGCTACATAAGCAGCAATCATAGCATTGGTGGCATTGTACTTACCTGTCACTGGCAAATCGAGGGTTTGTTCCAAAAAATTAGCCTTAAAGGTCAGACTATCCTTGCGTTCAATCAAGTCTGTGACTTCTAACTCAGCTCCTGGCCCAAAACGAACTACCTTTTTATCGGTAGGCAAGTAGTCCTCTACAATCGGGTCAGCTGGTACCAAAAGCAAAGAATCCGGAGCCATACCATCAGCAATTTGCATTTTTCCTTTAGCTATCTCCGAACGGTCTTTGAAAAAGGCCAAATGAGCCTCTCCAACCAAGGTCACAATGGCTGTCTTTGGATGAGCCAATTCAGACAAGAGATGGATATCCCCCAAGTGATCCTGCCCCATCTCCAAGACCAACTTTTCTGTTCCCTCAGGCATATGGAGAACTGTGTAGGGAAGGCCAATCTCGTTATTGTAATTACCTTGAGTTTTGTAGGTCTTGTAGGTTGTTGACAGTAAGTGCGCCAACATATCCTTGGTCGTCGTCTTCCCATTTGAACCCGTAACCGCAAAGACATCAACAGCTGTTTTTTCAAGATAGTAGGCTGCGAGGGTTTGAAAGGCAGTCAAAACATCATCTACTAGAATGTAGGGATGACCTTCTACTTCCTTCTCAGACAAGGTTACTGCCGCACCATTTTCAAAAGCTGTTTCAATAAAGTCATGACCATCACGCGCACCTTTAAGTGGCACAAACAAATCACCTGTCCCAATCAAACGACTGTCAAACTCAGCCTTTTCTAACTGAACGTCCGCAAAAAGACTAACATCATTTTTAGCTCCAACAGCTTGGGCAACTTCATGGATTGTTAATTTCATTTCGACTCCTTTAAAAAGGGGTGAAGTCCGAGAACTTGACTCACCTAACAGTGATGGTTCTAACTCCTACCCTCTCTTTCATTTTATAGCAAATGCGCTTCGCGCTTGTCAAAACTTTGCTTAGCAAGATCAACCAAATGCTCAATTAGTTCTGGGTAGCTGATTCCCATATTATCCCACAGTAGTGGATACATAGACCACTGGGTGAAACCTGGCATGGTATTGAGCTCATTTAGGAAAATCTCGCCCTTATCTGTATAGAAGAAATCACAACGAGACAGACCGAGGCCACCAATTGCACGGAAGGCTGTTTCTGCATTTCGACGCATGACAGCTACCACATCATCACTGATTCTAGCCGGAATATCCATAGTAATCTTGTTATCGATATATTTGGCATCATAGTCATAAAAGGCAACATCCTTAACCACTTCACCAGGAAGCGTGCTCTTAACATCGTAATTGCCCAAAAGACCAACCTCGATTTCACGAGCATTCACCCCTTGCTCTACCAAGACACGGCTGTCATATTGGAAGGCAAGTTCTAGAGCTTGGCGGAGTTCCTCATGGTTTTCAGACTTAGAAATACCGACACTTGAACCCATGTTTGACGGCTTCGTGAAGACTGGATAAGTCAATTTTTCTTCAACTTCAGCGATTTTAGCAGTCACATCATCACCTTCAACGATAGCCACATAAGGAACTTGAGCAATCCCAACAGATTCTAAAACACGCTTAGTCGTGATTTTATCCATGGCAAGACTTGATGACAAGATATTGCAGCCGACATAAGGCATTTTCAAAACTTCAAGAAATCCTTGAACAGAACCATCCTCTCCCATCGGACCGTGAAGAACTGGAAAGACCACTGCACCTTCTTCGTAGATAGCACTTGGCGCTATTTTCTTATCCCAGTCAATAGTCGCATTGGTCATGAGACGATCCTCTTGACCTGGAGTCTGGCTAAATTCTTGCGTTTTGATAAAGTCACCTGACTGGCTGATAAAGAAAGTCTTGACTGTGAAACGGTCGTAGTTGACCGCACGCATGACACTCTCAGCTGAAAGGACAGAGACTTCACGCTCTGCACTCCGTCCACCATATAAAAGAATAATCGTTTGTTTCATATTGCTTGTCCTAATTCTAATAGAATGCTCGTTCTTTAGTATATCATATTTGCTTCTTTTTTGAAACTTGTATCTAAAAAAGCCCTCATTTGAGAGCTGAAATTTTACCTATCCACCACTTGAGCTTCAAAGTGCGCCGGTTTGTCGTCTACATTGGTGATGGTTATTGTGTAGGACTTGTTATTGGTTACATTAAAAACTTTTTCCCCTTTGTAACTGACAACAATTCCATCCCGTACTAAATTAATGTCTTTTTGATTGTTTGGAAGCTCTTTATCATCAAACCTTTTTGGAGCTCTATCCATTCTGCAAAATTTCGTTCTCTTTCCTTTTTCTACGCTGACCCGACCACCTGATAAACTGCAACAATACTATCATACGAAGAATTAAATAGACCAAACGAAGGATTTTCATTCTAGTAAGAACTGAGCTAAACTCTTCTCTTACTAATTCTATTTCCTGAATTAAATCCTCAATATTCTTACCTAGCTTTTTCTCTACAATAGTTGCATTTTCTGATATCAGATAATATTTAACATCCAAAGTTGAAAAATACGCTTCAGACAGTGTTCCTTCTAAAGGAAATGAAATATCGTAATTATTATTAGGAGTTTGATCATATTCAGCGAAGACTTGTTGACCATATTTACAAGGATAGGCCGTAATTTTAATATTTTTATAATCTAAATGCATTAACCCGTCTAAGGCAGGGGTCGTCCACTCCTCTTTATAGTGGTATAATTTCACTTTCTTATCTACCATTGGCCAAACCATAACATACCGACTATGCATGAATTCCTTAGTCAATGCAGAGTTACTTTCCAAACTGGTCGCACCAATCTCATATACTGACCAAATAAGAACTGTAAGCATCAAGACAGCTTGAGTTGGTTTGTTTTTATAATAGTTTCTTATTCTTTTTAACATTTTACTCTCCAACTGCGGGATTAGGTTTATCTAAATCTTTTTTTGAAATTCTGACTAGCATTCGCCACTAGATTCTCTCTTGCATATCCGAAAGCAACAAGCTAATTGTTACTATCAGAGCAAATTAGTCTCTTTACCAAACAATTGCAACAACTGAGACCTAGTTTACGGTTCTTAAATCTACCTATCCACCACTTGAGCTTCAAAGTGCGCCGGTTTGTCGTCTACATTGGTGATGGTTATTGTGTAGGACTTGTTATTGGTTACATTAAAAACTTTTTCCCCTTTGTAACTGACAACAATTCCATCCCGTACTAAATTAATGTCTTTTTGATTGTTTGGAAGCTCTTCATCATCATTTTCTGAAAGATTTTTTCTAAAAAGTTTTTGTTCTTCAACACCATAAAAAATATCGCTATCCATCTCAAACCAAACTTTTTTACCTGATAATTTAAGCTTATTAGTGTCATTTTTTTTCAAGATTAATTCTGAGTAGTATTCTACATCATGTGTCCGAGGATTTACTGTAAAATTAGCCGACTCTCCTGGTTGCAGAGTATACTTACCAAGATTTTGTGCCCATAGATTAAAGAAAAAAATAGCCGCCAAAACTACAACAAGTGTTAAACTACAACCTAAATTCCAATTTGATTTTCTCTTCAAGTTCATTTGTAACTCTCCTTATAGTCATTAATTCCGTCTTGAATCATCTTAGCATCTCCTGGATTATCTCCATAATTTCCATTAATAATGTTCTCTAAATATTTCAAAGGATTCTTATCTGACCATCCCTGAGCCACTCCTGCCCCAACTCTCAAATATGCATCACTCGATTCTAAGTAACCTTTACCAAAATAGACAAAGAGATAATTTCCCAAATAATCAGACTTTATCCCTTGTTTCCACTGGCGTCTCCAGAGTGAGAACGGATAATCTTCTCTGTATGTTCGGTTTTTTAAGTCTAGCGGTTTATTAGAATTAACCAAATCTATAAATGTTCCATTGTCCCCAATCTCATTTCCTATAGCAATCGTATTATCGACTCTTCCAATATTCCTCAAACGCTTCTCTGTTATTATAAAACAAATAATCTTCATAAGTTTTCACAATTAAATCAGCTTTTTTATTCAAATCTCCATTATTATTTTTAATTTTCTGATCTTTTTCCTTAAATTTCTCTGGATTAGCTCTATTGGTAGCCTCCGCTTTCAATTTTTCTGTTACAACTTTAGGAAATTGTATTTGAGGATGGTGATGTACATAAGATTCTAAAATTTGAAACTCCTTATCGCTAAGTTCTTTTCCATTTTCTAACTTATCTAAGATTTTCTGGTATTCTTTATGCAAATCCTTAGCTTTCTTAGAAGAATCATATTTTGCACTCTCAATCTTCACATCCTTCATCTTCTGCACCCAGATCATGTCCACACCGTCCGCATAGTAGTTGCCATCACTATTGACGAGGTATGGGGAATTTACACAAATAGATTCCTAGTAATCACTAAAAAAGGAAACTCTGGAAATGAATAGTCCTCACGAAGTATAGAACTAAAAGAAAAAAGGGGAGTGTAAAATTGGTAACTTAAGTTTTACAAAGAAAAGAAGACAAGAATAAAGCTATTAAAGTGAAAAAATAATCATTTTTTCTTCATTTTACTTTTCTAGTTTCCTCTATTCACCTGTCACCTGCGCTTCAAATCTAATGTCTCTGTCTGAAATATTCGTTATTTTTATTTGTTTTGAGTTTGGAATCTCAAATTCCCAAGATTCTTTAGATTGAAGAATTACACCTTTTTCTGATAAATATATACTATTATTTGTATCGTTTTCTTTTATTTTTGTTGGGATATTACTTGACGATGAGTAGATTTCGCTAATTTCTTGCTTCAAAACATCATAGTTAGTCCCTAAAAGGTTTCCTTCTCCCTTCTGCCACCATGAGGTTTTCCCAGATAATTCTAATTTCCCGCCAGAAATCTTAGATAGATATAATTTGGGGGAGAATTCTTTTTGTTTTGATGTCGGAACTTTTAAAACTATAGAATCACCTGGTTTCAAGGTATAACTCAAATTTTTGAAATACAAATAAATACAACATGTAAATATGGTTGTTACAACAACCACCAATCCTGAACATCCTAGATTCCATTTATTAAGTTGTTTTCTCTTGTTGATCACTTATTATTCTCCTTGTATGAATCTATACCATCTTGGATTGCAGAAGCATCTCCTTCATGAATAGATAAAATATTATCAGCTAGATTATTAGATACTTCCTTTATATCTATCCCTGATTTTTTTAATTCAACATTAAGATTATCCTCAATAGTATCTTTTATCTTGCTATCAACATCCTTCCAATCTTTATCTTTTGTTAACTCCTTTCTCTTCCTCCAGTATTCTTAAAAAGCTTCTTTACTATTATAAAATAGATAATCTTCATAAGCTTTGACGATTAAGTCTACTTTTTTTTTTTAGAAGTTTTATTGCTCTTTTTTATTGTTTGGAAGCTCTTTATCATCGTACCTTTTTGGAGCTCTATCTATTCTGCAAAATTTCGTTCTCTTTCCTTTGTCTACGCTGACCCGACCACTTGATAAACTGCAACAATACTATCATACGAAGAATCAAATAGACCAAACGAAGGATTTTCATCTTTCCAAGAGCTGATAAGAAGGTTTTCCTTGCATTCCCCACTTCTTGAACTAACTGTTCAACCGTCTTACCTGTTTCCTCTTTAATAGCAACTGCATTCTTTGAAATCAAATAATAATTTTGTTCTAATCTGCTGATATAGGCTTTGGAAATTGGATCGTCTAAGAAAAAATATACTCTATCAGCATACTCATCCTGAGACAGCGTATAGTAAACTTCAGCTTCACTCTCCCATTTTTTAGGAAAACTAGTTATTCTAATATTTCCATAGTCTAAATGCATCATTCCAACTAAAACGTCATTAGTCCATTCTTCCGCATAGTGGTATAATTTCATTTTCTTATCTACCATTGGCCAAACCATCACATACCGACTATGCATGAATTCCTTAGTTAATGCAGAGTTACTTGCCAAACTGGTCGCACCAATCTCATATACTGACCAAATAAGAACTATGAGCATTAAGACAGCTTGAGTTGGTTTGTTTTTATAATAGTTTTTCATTTTATTTAACATTTTTCTCTCCAACTGCGGGATTAGGTTTATCTAAATCTTTTTTTGAAATTTGGACTAGTATTCACCACTAGATCCTCTCTTGCATATTCGAAAGAAACAAGCTGATTGTTACTTTCAAAGCAAATAAGTCTCCTTTACTAAACAATTGCAACGGCAGAGGTCTAGTTTACGGTTCTTAAATCTACCGATCCACCACTTGAGCTTCAAAGTGTGCCGGTTTGTCGTCTACATTGGTGATGGTGATCGTGTAGGGAGTTTCTTCCGTCACCCCAAATACTTCCTTTATCTCCCCTTGAACCACTATACCATCACTTTCTAAATAGATACTTTTACTCTTATCATTTGGTAAGTCTTTGCGCTCGGTTTTGTCTTTTAAAAAAATTAGCTCCGTTATTGTTTGCTTTTCAACATTATAGACTATATTACTGTCTTTCATTCCCCAACCTTTTCGACCGGACAATTTTAACTTCGCATCATCTAATTTTTTAAAATGTAGTTCCGAATTATACTCCAGCTGCTCTGTTTTAGAAAAAACTTTCAATTCAACACTTTGACCTGGTTGCAGAGTGTACTTACCAGCATTTAAAACCACACAAATAAAAACTGCCGCAAACGAACCATACAACAATCCGATGATCATTCTTGAGAGACTGCTTTTAAAGTGCCGTAAAAGTAGAAATAAAGACACAATAAATAACACGGGTGTTAGCATTTTAGTTTTCCTCTCTCATCACTATTAAAATCCAGAAGAACTGTGGCCCTCAATCCCTCCTTAAAAGAGAGTATATTTTCCAACCCAAAAGAAAGCAGACCAAAGCTATCGAATAGTAGAAAATTTTCTGAAGCAAATGATTTAAAACTATCTTTCTCATCTGATTCACAACTGTATATAACTGATTCATCGCATTTTCCGAGCGTTGTTCCCAAACGGTCACTGAAGAACCTGTGTTACTTTCAATCACAGCTTGATTTTCACTTGCTAATTTCAAATATCTCCCAGCATGATACAACCGCTTTTCCCCATTTAACCAACTAATTTCAACACTCTTGTCTCCTTGTAATCGATTATTGTAACTGATGGATACCGCTTGATTCTCATAAGAAATCTTACTTTCAATTTGATTATAGTCATCCACCACATAGATAAGGCCGATGTTCTTTCCATTTTCTTTTGAGGGCACTAGATGAATATGTTTATCAAGAGCATGCCAATCCTGATCATTTTTATCTTGAATCAATTGAACCATACTACTATTCACATCCATCTTAGAAAATGAATAATATTGATAGATTGGCTTAACGATAAACAATACAATGTAAAAAAGAAAAAATAGGGGAAAAAAGGATATACTTACTTTTATTTCTCATTTACTACTCCAAAGTAACTTTTTTTACAAAATGTTCTTAAGAACTCTGTCATGGCAACCTTCCTTTATAAAGCTATCACCTCGTCGTTCCGTTTGTTATTCTGTTCTCCATGTATCCTTAACTGTCACTTCTCCCCAATTATCTGGGCTAAAACGACTAGAGTAGATAGTGGTCCAGTCTTTAAGGACTTTATTACGGAGTACATTATCTGCTTCCTTGCGAATCTCATCGACAGTCTTTCCATGCTCCACTAGAAAGGCTTCTATTTGAGATTGCTGAAAATATCCTGTACTCTCATCATCATAGTACCACATAAACCGTTCTAATTGCTGATTGTTTACATCGTACAAGTAATCTACATTTATGGTTGTCTCTGTATCTGGCAGTCTCAAACGCATTTCTAGTTCAACTTTCGTCATCTCCTGAAATCCAAAATAAAAATAATAACCTAGAGAATCAATAGTATTTGGTAAATTTACACTTTTATAATCAATAGAATGTTTATATAAATCTTGAGATCCATTATCGATAATTTTTAACCCTTTTAACTTATAAAAAGCTCGTCCTTTCCAGAGAAATGTATAATTGTGATAATCACTTTCTTCGTAGTATATTTCATCAAAAATATTATGAACTCTCTGATATCTATAGTATTGAAAACCAGAGAAAGATAATAATAGAACCATTAGCAACGAAAAAATTACAAATTTTCTCTTCTTCATCTAATCACCTCATCTCTGTCAACTCTTGATTCCCTGTTTCAATATTTCGAATGAAATTATCAATACTTGGGTAATTTTTTTGTAGCTCATCTACGGTATCTTTTTCTAGTAAAATCCCTCAACACCCCCCGTTGTTCATGCGACATTGTGTTGAGCAAGAAGTTACTTTCTCTGTAAACTATCCATACAAAATCTGATACATCTTTTTCATGAAAGCCTCAAGCTCTTTTTGAACAATCTTTAATAGGCGCTCTTCTTCGGATTGAGAGATGTTCACACTCTCTTTTATATTTTTTTCATTAAATTGAAAGTAGCTGCTAGAAACTAAATCAAAGTTCTTATCCAATTCATAGAGTACACTAGTTATTTTACCATCTATCTCTATTCTAAAATAAGCAGTAACCCCATTCCGTCCCGGATTTGAGATATCCAAATTGATGTCTCCTTTTATCTCTATGGAGTCAATTCCTCCATCCAAGCGAATAGCTCCATCGGGAGGAACGACATAACCCGCTTTACGGATGTCAGGTGCATATTTTTCTGATGCCATCAAACGTTGTAATACGGCTATATTGTCTCTCTCTTCAAAGGAGGTTTTTAATTGCATATGTTCTTGGTGGTTTTGATACTGAAAATAAAGATTCAAACCAGTAGCTAAGGCAATTACAGAACCAATCACGATCAGTATTTTTTTAAGTCCCGACATTTTTTTCACCCCCTCTGTCTAAGTTATCATAGAAGTGTTGTTCATACAGCATTGCGGTGAGCAAGAAGTTACTTTCTCTGTAAACTATCCATACAAAGTCTGATACATTTTTTTCATGAAGTCATCAATCTCGCTTTGAACACTTCTCAACAAGTAATCTTCTTCGGCTTGTGAGATAGAAACAATCTCTCTTTTCCCGTTACCATTTTGCTGAGAATAGCTGGAATCAATTAAATTCAGATTTTTATCTAAAATAAAAGCTACATGCGTTTGTTTTTCATTAACCTGTGTGATGAAAAATAACTGAAAATCCTTAGCATCCTTTTTTGGAGAGCTAATTTTCAAATGTAAATCTTCTTCTATTTCTAATGGATAAATAACTCCATCCAATCGAATAGCTCCGTCAGAAGGAATAGTATAGCCTGCCTTGCGGATGTCAGACGCATATTTTTCTGATGCCGTCAAGCGATGAAGAACTTCAATTCTTTCATTTTTTTCAAAAGCTTCTTTTAAAGCACTAGATTGTTGGAAATGATTGTAAGTAAAATATAAAGGAATCGCTAATAGGAACAAGGACAATACAATCAACCACTTAAACTGTTTTACTTTATCTAACATTCGCCTTTCCTCTATCAACACTCTCTTTCAAATAGGTGGGATTATCAGTTCTCACTCGCCTTCCTCATCGTCATAAACTCGTTCGCCATGGATTTTGATGTATTCCTCGCGCTTCCTATCCAATTCTTCCCAGATGGGATCGTCAATGACTTTCATAACCTTTATCTCTTCTAAACTAATATCTACCGCTTCATCGTAGGTCAAGTTCAGCAAGTCTGCATGTTTCGTTTTGAATTCTTCAATATTCAGCCATGTTTCTTTGTCGTCTTCGCTGATTTGACCGTCAATGGCAGATGCTACTTCAATCACCAGGATATAGAGAGCTCGCTTATCAACAGTTAGAGTATCCTTATGAGTCGTGATGATTCGTAGATAGTCTCCTTTTTCTCGTCCATCGCTTTCATAGGAGTCTTCAAAATCCAATATTAGATACTCGTATTTAAATGAATTCCACGGATTATCTCCTATTTTAAAATCAGTCACCCTCCAACGCTCATCATTCGAAGAAAATTTATCCAAACTAACGCTAAAATAGAAATCATCATCACGTGCGTAAGAAAAACCAACCTGCACTCCCTTACGTTCCTTGAACCACATTTTCCAAGGATATTCCATACAGGCTTGGTAAATACTAGTCTCGTAGTTGCCTTTAAGATATAATCTCACTCATCTTCCTCATCATCATAAACACGTTCGCCGTGGATTTTGATGTATTCTTCTCGAAGCCGTTCCTCCTCTTCCCATAGAGGATCTCTTACCGGTACCATTGTCTTTAATTCTTCCAAACTGATTTCAACAGCTTCATCATAAGTCAGTGAAAGAACATCCTTGTGATATTCCTTAAATTCTTCTACACTTAGCCAACTTTGCTTGCCGTCTTCGCTAATCTGACCATCAATGGCAGATGCTACTTCAGTTGCCATAATGTATAAAGCACGTTTGTCTACAGTTAAAACATCTATATGAGATGTTGCGATACGTAGATAATCTCCACGTTCTCTCCACTCTGTAATGAAAGTTTTTTCAAATTCCAATTGAATATTTTCATCAGAAAACGAATTCCAAGGATCACTCTTGTCATATGGTATATGATTCCATCGTTTATCATTAAATCGCCATTTATCAAATTGAACTCCAAAAAAGAAATCATCTTGTAGCATCTCATCATCACCAACGTTTGAGTATGTAATAGGATGACCATGCCATTCCTTAAACCACATTTCCCAGAGCAACTCTCTTGTCGTAAAGGTTATTTTTTTCTTAAAATCACTTTTGATATATAGACTCATAAATCTGAGATATCGCCTCCATGTGCTAGTATATATTCTTTTCGACGAGTGGCTTCTTCCTCCCAAAGAGGATCGTCTACAACATCCATCGTTTGAATTTCAGTCAAACTTAGTTCATTTACTTCTTCAAAAGTTAGAGATAGAATAGCCTCGTGCTTTTTCCTAAACTCCTCGACTGTTAGCCATGTCTTCTTATTATCCTCGCTAATTTGCCCATCAATCACCTTTGCAATCTCAAGCGCCATAATGTACATAGCCCGTTTATCAACTGTCAAAACTTCTAGATGGGTGGTTAAAATACGGAGATAGTCTCCCTTTTCATTATAATCCGTAGCAAATGCATCTTCAAAATTAATTTCAATACTTTCCTTAATATGTGAAAAGAGTCTTCGTACCCCTTCCTTTAGGGGGACACTAGACCATCTCTTATCGGCAGTGCCTTTCCTCAAGGATAAATTTGAGAAAAAATCTTCTTGTAATGCATCATTGTTCCCAGCATTTGAGTAAGAAATTTGCTCATCTTCTGGAAACCACATTTTACCAGCTAGTTCTAAATAACCATAAGGTACTCTTTTTGTATAATCACCTTTTAAATATAATTTCATTGTTCACTCCTTATTGCGTCAAGTATTTAAAAGCTTTCCACATATTTTTGATAACTTCTTCTTTAGCTCCTTTTCCAAGTCCATTTAGTTCAGATTGTTCATTTACCCAGTTTACAATATCCTGCCTACTTGAAATAGTTGAGGCTTCAATATCTATGTCGAGGTTATAACCTGACTTTCCACTCCCCGATTGAACTTGGATTTTCCCACTATCTGGCTCCGCATCAACTCGAATATTATCGACTTTTTTACCGTTAACTCGTCCAGAAATCTTTTTTCCAAAAGACTTACTCGTCGGTTTATTAGCCTTCCAGCTATCGTAGTTGCTAGAATAATCAACCTGAATTTCGCCATTTTGTAAGGCTGTCTTTGTGATAGCTGATAAGCTAGTTACTGCTCCACTAGCTATCAGTACATTCCCATATTGTACCCCTGATACAGATGCTGCCGTACCAGCTACGATACTTGTCCCTGCTGTTGGTGGACCAGCCATGATACTCAAGACTTCAAGGGCACCACTCGCAAAGTAAACTCCCAATCCAGAGAAAATTTGAGCTACTCCACTCCAAAATTCGACTGAATTTGCTTCAAAGTTTTGGGCTTTTAGTTCATCAAACTTTTTGTTAACCAAATGAGTATAGTCAGCATCGTATTTCCCATTTTTTGAAACAACATAGCCTTGTTCCAAGGGATGAATGTCAATGATATTCCCTGTCTCATCAATCTTAAGAGTGTGATTGTAGTCGTCGATTATTTTATCCCATTCGGACTTGTCGTGGCCTTTTAAACGCTTCTTTAATTCGGCACGATAGTAGGCATCTCCATCTTCTGATAACATCATATCCCTAGAAGCTTTATTGATGGCACGAGTTTCCGAGTCTTGAAAATCTCTTTTGGCATGCGACTCAATCTTCACATCCTTCATCTTCTGCACCCAGCTCATGTCCACACCGTCCGCATAGTAGTTACCATCGCTATCGACAATGATTTTGCTCAGTTGTGTGGCTCCTTGAATAGCTAAGCCAAGAACCTCTAGGCTATCACTGAAATACTGGGAAACCTGTGAGACAAAAAATTCTAGTTTTTCAATCTTGTCATCCAAATCCTGAATACCTGACTCGATTTGAGACTTGGTATTGTAGAGGATGGTTTTTTCAGAGAAGGCTTTCCCCCAATTGAGACTAAAGAGGTCTTTGATTTGATTTAGCCAGTTCTCCCTCGCTTGAATCTGAGCTTCTACGATAGCTAACTGCTCTTCCCTCAGCTTTTTCAGTTCCTTGAGCTGGTCTAGGTCCAAATCACCATATCCAGAAACCTGAGCATCCGCATTCTTGTAGGATGTCAACTCTAGTTGGATATCATCTATCGCCGCTTGGAGCTTTTTGATGCTAGGGATGATAATCTCTGTAAAGAGACCCTTCCCAGCTGTGTAGGCTGCTCCTGTCAGCTCACCTGAGTCTAAAGAGGAAATCAGGTGGTCACATCCACTAGATAAGCGGTCCGTGACTTCATTTGCGACTTGGAGGTTGTTAGTCATGGCCTGAATCAATTCTTGGGATTCTTGTGCGCTGTATTTTACTCCCATGGTAGCCGATTCCTTTCCGCTATCAGTTCTTCTCTAGCTTCATCGAAAGTTCGACGAGCCTTCTTCGTTTGTTTTCCCAATTCATCCAGTTCCTCTTCTACATAAGAGTTGATCTGTCGTTGAATGGTTCTATTATCACTTTCGATTTGCTCTATCATTTGACGAGAACTGGGTGAGAGAGCCAATAGAGTCTCCATACGATGGTGGATGCTCTGGATTTCTGAGTGAAAGTGAGTTAGCTGCTGTTCATATTGTCTTTTTAGAGTCTGGAGATTTTCTTCCTTATCGTCAATCTTGACAATTTCTCGCCAAAGTTTGTAGCGTTTTTCTTCGTTCTTATCAGCCATTTTTAATGTTCCCATCTCTTAGCCAGTTCTACGTCACGTTTTTCAATCTTATGAGCAATTTCTGGAAACTTATTTGCTTGTGTCAAAACAGCCGAGCTGAAATCACTGACTGCCTGAAGCATTTGATTGCAAGCCTGACGTCCAGCTTCCATCCCAGCAATTTCAGAAGTATATGAAAATTCTACTTGCTGATTTTGCTTCTTGCTCGTGTCATACCCGACCAATTCATTAATAGCTGCCTCTGCTGCTATCGTGCTAGATTTTATCTTTCCACCCATACGTCAAACTCCCTTTATTCATTGTATATTGACCATATCATAACACAAAAATAGTGCGATTTCAAAACAAACCCTAAGGGCAAGTGACCTCATCTCCTTAGAGTAAACTCTATCGCTCAGTGAATGAGTTTGACAAAGACGCCACTAGTCATTTTGGAGATCTCTTTTCTGATGCCTTATAGTTTGATTAGTCTTATTAGCAAGGCTTGTTCACCTCTCGTGAGAAACAGAAAAAGACAAGCCCTAGAAAAATTCCTAGGGCTCGTCTTATGTGTCAAAATGAGCTACGTTTTAACTGACTCCTACAACTCTGTCCGATTTTCAATGGCTCGTAAGAGTGTGACTTCGTCCGCATACTCGATATCTGCTCCCACGGCTAGACCTCGTGCTAGGCGAGTGACCTTGATGCCAGCTGGCTTGAGGAGACGAGAAAGGTACATAGATGTCGCTTCTCCATCCGCTGTCGCATTGGTTGCCACAATCACCTCTGAAACCTCACTATCCATGAGACGGGTCATGAGACTCTTGAGGTTGATATCGTCTGGGCTGATGCCATTCATCGGAGAAATGAGGCCGTGCAAGACATGATAGAGTCCATGGTATTCTTGGATGTTTTCCATAGCAGCCACATCGCGACTATCCTCTAGTACCAAGATGGTTGTCTGATCACGAGTCGGATCTGTACAGATTGAGCAAGGATCATCATCCGTTAAACGGCCACAGATGGAACAATAGGTTAATTCCCGCTTAGCAGACAGGAGATTTTTTGCAAATTCATTGACGTCATCATCCGACATCCCAATGGTATAAAAGGCCAGTCGGGTTGCTGTCTTAATCCCGATACCTGGAAGTTTAGAATAACTGTCAATCAGCTTAGCTATAGGTGTTGGGTAAAGCATGGCTTCCTTTCTAGTTCATTGGATGGTGTTGGTTGTATAGATTGATAATGTCACGAGCAATCGAAGGTCCGACACCATTAGTTAGATTCGTATTATGCGGGAAAACAACTGCGACTGCAATCTGCGGATTATCGGTTGGCGCATAGGCTACGGCGTTGGTATTGTCGGATTTTTGGCCACCGTTAACGTAACTTTCGGCAGTACCCGTTTTCCCGCTGATGGAAACGGCTGCGCCATTTGAAAAGGCACGACCAGTTGTCAGAGCACTCGTTCCATGCGAAACTTGATAGAAACCTTGCTGCAAGATAGCCATATCTGATTCTGAGATATTGACCTTGTTTAGTTCCTTAGTGGCTGTTTCTTGAACCAGACTGCCTAAGCCACCTTGGTCATTGTTTCCATAAACACCTTCAACGATGTGAGGAGCTAAACGTACGCCATTGTTTGCAATGGTTGCGACATACTGGGCTAACTGCATCGGTGTGTAGTTGTCAAACTGGCCAAAGGAATTATTTAGATAGTTGGCCAAATCGTAGTCTTTAGGAATAAAGCCTGTTGACTCATCTGGTAGGTCAATTCCTGTTGACACGCCCAAACCATATTCACCAAAGGTTGAACGAAGTTTTCCCATTGCAGTCTCTAACTGTCCCGTTGCGGCCACCATGTTTGGTGTGTAGGTCTGTCCCATGATTCCTAGAGCAGTTTGAACCATGTAAGTATTAGAGGAGTACTCTAGAGCCTCAACTGCTGTGATAGGGAAAGAGCCATAGGACAAGGTGTACCATGAATTGATAGGGGCCGAACCTTGGAAAACAATCGGCTGGTCTGTCAAGGTTTGATTACCTGATAAGACTCCGTTTTCCCAACCAGAGCTGATGGTCGCCGCCTTAACAACAGATCCTGGCACAAAGACATTGGTTATCGTTCCAAGCGAATCTGAACTTAATTTACCGGATTCGACATCATGCTTGACACCTGACATCGCCAGAACTGCACCGGTTTTAGGATTGAGGGCTACGGCGTAGACCCCTTCAGAGTACTTTGCTCCACCGTTACCCAACTCTGAGTTGAAGTAGCTCTTGAGTAGGTCATCCACACTATTCTGGAAAGCTAGGTCAACCGTTAACTTGATATTGTTTCCTTTGCTTCCTTCTTCGACATTTTCCACACTTTCCATATTTCCGTGTTTGTCGAGGTGGATTTCCTTGACGGAGCGTTTGCCTTGAAGAACATCTTCATATTGCTTTTCAAGATAGGAAGTCCCCACTCGGTCATTGAGAGAATACCCTTTTTTGAGATAGGCATCAACTTCCTCTGCTGGAAGTCCTGACTTCTCATTTGAAACGCTACCGACGATCGTCGATAAAG
>CAUSQY010000006.1:0-42482 GCA_963533645.1 uncultured Streptococcus sp.
TTGGAGAGATAATCTGATAACCATAGGTCTCTAATGTTTTTAGATTAGCCTGAGTCGCCGGATGGTCATACATTTTTGTATTCATGGCTGGTGCGACTAACTTTTTGACGTGGTCTGGCAGGGCAAGCGCTGTGCTTGTTACCATGTTGTCAGCAAATCCGTGGGCTAACTTTGCGATGGTATTAGCAGTAGCAGGGGCTACGATAAAAAGATCAGTTCTTTTGCCTAGTTCGATATGATTGACTAGATTAGGATAAGGTTCCTTCATGACATCAAGGTGGACAGGATTTTGAGAGAGAATCTGTAGTGTCAACGGTTGGATAAACTCTATAGCAGCCTCAGTCATTAAGACAGTGACATGATGGCCTTGTTTCTTTAAGGAACTGACTAGGTCAGCTGATTTATAGGAGGCAATGGAACCTGTCACTGCGATGAGAATATTTGCCATGGCTTTCCTTTCTAAGAATCGTATGCTTGAATTTTTTCAAGGAGGAGATTTGCTATTTCCTCTTTGGTTTGAACGGTTTGGAGTTGCTCTTTCTCAACAAAGATTGCTTGATGCTGATTTGCTGAGATTTGAGTCAGGTCATTAGCAATGATCAAGTCTGCTTGGTTCTTGATAAGACTCTGTCTAGCAATTTCTATGAGATAATCCTCAGAGACATCAACCAGCAGTTTAAAGCCAATCAGATGAATGGCAGGATTCCATTCCTTGACTAGAGAGATGATTTTGGGTGTTTTTTTCAGGAATAAAACCTGCACCTCATCAGTTGAAGAAATCTTAGCTTGATGATTCTGCTTGTTTAAGAATTCTTCTAGATTAGAGCTAGCCTGTACCTCCCCAAGCCCCGTCATATAAACAGGAGTATAGTCTGATACAGCCATTGAGTGGACTAAGACCTGATAATCCTTGACAAGTTCTTGCATCACAACAAGAAGGTTGTTGGTATTGTTAATTTCTCGAATGCTTAGGTTGGGATGAGCTCCTGGCTTCAGAGCTCGTTTTGTCGTTATCAAACAAACTTCATGCCCTGCAGCAAGCAAGGTTTCTGTGATGATTTTCCCCAAGCGACCTGTAGAATGGTTAGTGATAGAGCGGACGCTATCGATAGCTTCACTGGTACCGCCCGATGTAACTAAAATTTTCATAGCACTATTGTACACAAAAATAAACGGTAAGTAAAATGAAAGCGATAAAATTTTGCTAAAACAAAGCTACACTATAGTTTCAAACTATAAAGCCATATAAAATTTTTCAAAGGGCTCTAAAAATCTTGAAAAAAGGGATATTTACGAACGTTTAGAGAGTTTATGGATGTTAAAAATCTTGTTTTGTGTTATAATAAATTATCACATTAGAGGTTAGAGGAGTTTTGAATGAAAACAGATATTGAAATCGCACAGAGTATTGAGTTAAAGCCAATCGTGGATGTTGTGGAGAAACTTGGGATTTCTTACGATGATTTGGAGTTGTACGGAAAGTACAAGGCTAAGCTCAGTTTTGATAAAATTCGTGCAGTTGAGAGCAATCCAGTTGGGAAGTTGATCTTGGTTACTGCTATCAACCCAACACCTGCTGGTGAGGGGAAATCAACTATTACCATTGGTCTTGCGGATGCCTTGAACAAGATTGGCAAGAAAACCATGATTGCCATTCGCGAACCGTCACTTGGTCCAGTAATGGGAATTAAGGGTGGTGCTGCTGGTGGTGGTTATGCGCAAGTTCTTCCAATGGAAGACATCAACCTCCACTTTACTGGGGATATGCATGCCATTACAACTGCCAACAACGCTCTTTCTGCCTTGATTGACAATCACCTGCACCAAGGAAATGAGTTGGGAATTGACCAACGTCGTATTCTCTGGAAACGTGTTGTGGACTTGAACGACCGCGCCCTTCGTCATGTGACCGTTGGACTTGGTGGTCCTCTAAATGGTATTCCACGTGAGGATGGTTTCGATATTACCGTTGCTTCTGAAATTATGGCCATTCTTTGCTTGGCGACGGATATTGAAGATTTGAAACGTCGTTTGGCGAATATCGTTATCGGTTATCGCTATGATCGTACACCTGTTTCTGTAGGTGATTTGCAGGTTGAGGGTGCTTTAGCATTGATTTTGAAAGATGCTATTAAACCGAACCTGGTTCAGACAATTTACGGTACACCTGCCTTTGTACACGGTGGTCCATTTGCCAATATCGCTCATGGATGTAACTCTGTCTTGGCAACAAGCACAGCCCTTCGCTTGGCTGATTATACTGTTACTGAAGCTGGTTTTGGTGCGGACCTTGGCGCTGAAAAATTCCTTGATATCAAGACGCCAAACTTGCCAACTTCTCCAGATGCGGTAGTCATTGTTGCAACCCTCCGTGCCCTTAAGATGAATGGTGGCGTAGCTAAAGACGCTCTCACAGAGGAAAATGTGGAGGCAGTTCGTGCAGGTTTTGCTAACTTGAAACGCCACGTTGAAAATATCCGTAAATTTGGAGTACCAGCAGTTGTTGCGATTAACGAATTTGTTTCTGATACTGAAGCTGAAATCGCAGCTTTGAAAGAACTCTGTGCTTCTATTGATGTGCCAGTTGAACTAGCAAGTGTCTGGGCTGATGGTGCAGAAGGTGGAGTAGCACTTGCCGAAACAGTTGTCAAAACTATCGCTGAAAACCCAGCTAACTACAAACGTTTGTATGACAATGACCTTTCTGTCCAAGAAAAGATTGAAAAGATTGTTACTGAAATCTACCGTGGTAGCAAAGTGAACTTTGAGAAGAAAGCTCAAACGCAAATTGCCCAAATCGTTCAGAATGGGTGGGACAAATTGCCAATCTGTATGGCTAAAACTCAGTACAGTTTCTCTGATAATCCAAATGCACTTGGAGCTCCAGAAAACTTTGAAATTACCATCCGTGAATTGGTACCAAAATTAGGTGCAGGCTTCATCGTTGCCCTAACTGGTGATGTTATGACCATGCCAGGCCTTCCAAAACGACCAGCCGCTCTTAATATGGATGTTGAAAGCGACGGAACAGTTTTAGGCTTGTTCTAGTATATTGTAATTGAATTAAAATGAGTTTGGAAATAATATCCAGTCTCATTTTTTTATCTAGATTTAAGGAGTTGTCTTCAGCTGATAATAGAGTTACTTTCTAGACGCAATCAGTCTAGCTAAAGATATTTTCTCTGATTTCTGATATAATAGAAACATTGACTTCAAGAGTAAGGAAGAGAAAATGAACGCATTATTGAATGGAATGAATGACCGTCAGGCTGAGGCGGTGCAAACGACAGAAGGTCCCTTGTTGATCATGGCGGGGGCTGGTTCTGGAAAGACCCGAGTTTTGACCCACCGTATCGCTTATTTGATTGATGAAAAGATGGTCAATCCTTGGAATATCTTGGCCATTACCTTTACCAATAAGGCTGCTCGTGAGATGAAGGAGCGTGCCTATGGGCTCAATCCAGCTACTCAGGACTGTCTGATTGCGACCTTTCACTCCATGTGTGTTCGTATCCTGCGTCGCGATGCGGATCATATTGGCTACAATCGGAACTTCACCATTGTAGATCCCGGTGAACAGCGAACCCTCATGAAACGCATTCTCAAGCAATTAAACTTAGATCCGAAAAAATGGAATGAACGGACTATTTTGGGAACCATTTCCAATGCTAAGAATGACTTGATTGATGATGTGGCTTATGCTGCCCAAGCTGGAGATATGTATACGCAAATCGTTGCTCAGTGTTATACAGCTTATCAAAAGGAGCTTCGTCAGTCTGAGTCCGTTGACTTTGATGATTTGATTATGCTGACCTTGCGTCTCTTTGATAAAAATCCTGATGTCTTGACCTACTACCAGCAGAAGTTCCAGTACATTCATGTTGATGAATACCAAGATACCAACCATGCCCAGTACCAACTGGTCAAACTCTTAGCTTCACGCTTTAAAAACATCTGCGTAGTCGGTGATGCGGACCAGTCTATCTATGGTTGGCGTGGGGCTGATATGCAGAATATCTTGGATTTTGAGAAAGATTACCCTAACGCCAAGGTCGTTTTGTTGGAAGAAAATTACCGTTCAACAAAAACCATTCTCCAAGCAGCCAACGATGTCATCAAAAACAATAAAAACCGCCGTCCCAAGAATCTCTGGACCCAGAATGCCGATGGGGAGCAGATTATTTACTATCGTGCAAATGACGAACAAGATGAGGCTGTTTTTGTAGCCAAAACCATAGATGAACTTGGTCGTAGTCAAAACTTCCTTCATAAAGATTTTGCTGTACTCTATCGGACTAATGCGCAGTCTCGTACCATTGAGGAAGCCCTGCTCAAGTCCAATATTCCTTATACCATGGTTGGCGGAACTAAGTTCTACAGCCGTAAGGAAATCCGTGATATTATCGCCTACCTTAATCTTATTGCTAATTTAAGTGACAATATCAGTTTTGAGCGCATTATTAACGAACCAAAACGTGGAATTGGCCCAGGAACCGTTGAGAAAATTCGCGACTTTGCGAATATGCAAGACATGTCTATGCTGGATGCTTCAGCCAATATCATGTTGTCTGGCATCAAAGGAAAGGCAGCCCAGTCTATCTGGGATTTTGCCAATATGATTCTGAATTTGCGGGAGCAATTGGATCAATTAACCATAACCGAGCTGGTTGAGGCTGTTCTAGAAAAAACTGGTTATATCGATATTCTCAATGCCCAAGCGACCTTAGAAAGCAAGGCAAGGGTTGAAAATATCGAAGAGTTCCTATCTGTTACCAAGAACTTTGATGACAATCCTGATAGTCAAGAAGAGGAAACAGGTTTAGATAAACTCAGTCGTTTCTTGAATGACTTGGCTTTGATTGCAGACACAGATTCAGGCAGTCAGGAAACATCGGAAGTGACCTTGATGACCTTGCATGCTGCTAAGGGGCTTGAGTTTCCGGTTGTCTTTATCATTGGGATGGAGGAAAATGTCTTTCCGCTTAGCCGCGCAGCTGAAGATCCTGATGAACTGGAAGAAGAACGCCGTTTGGCCTATGTAGGTATCACGCGCGCGGAGAAAATCCTCTATCTGACCAATGCCAACTCTCGCTTGCTCTTTGGGCGTACCAACTACAATCGTCCAACTCGTTTTATCAATGAAATTAGTTCGGACTTGCTTGAGTATCAAGGTTTGGCCCGTCCAGCGAATACTAGCTTTAAAGCCTCTTATAGCAGTGGTGGGATTACTTTCGGTCAAGGTATGAGCTTAGCTCAGGCCCTTCAAGAACGGAAACGCAAGGCCGCACCAAGCTCTATCCAGTCAAGTGGTCTCCCATTTGGACAGTTTGCGGCCGGAAATAAAAAAGATTCGACTGATACAAGTTGGTCTATTGGGGATATTGCTCTCCACAAGAAGTGGGGAGAGGGTACTGTTCTGGAAGTCTCTGGTAGCGGCACTACTCAGGAATTGAAAATCAATTTCCCAGAAGTAGGACTGAAAAAACTCCTAGCCAGTGTAGCCCCAATTGAGAAAAAAATCTAATTTTTCATCCTCCTCACGAATAATAAAGTGAGGAGGATTTTTATGTACAGCATTTCATTCCAAGAAGATTCACTCTTGCCTAGAGAAAGACTAGTTAAAGAAGGAGTAGAGGCTCTGAGTAATCAAGAATTACTAGCTATTCTGCTCAGAACCGGAACACGTCAGGCTAATGTATTTGAAATTGCTCAGAAAGTCTTGGATAGTCTTAACAGTCTAACTGATTTAAAGAAAATGACCCTGCAGGAATTGCAGAGTCTGTCTGGTATTGGACGTATTAAGGCCATTGAACTACAAGCAGTGATTGAACTGGGGCATCGTATTCATAAACATGAAACCCTTGAGATGGAAAGTATTCTCAGTAGTCAAAAGCTAGCCAAGAAAATGCAACAGGAACTTGGCGACAAAAAACAAGAGCACCTAGTGGCGCTCTATCTCAATACTCAAAATCAAATCATTCATCAACAGACCATTTTCATCGGCTCTGCGACACGTAGTATTGCTGAACCAAGGGAAATCCTTCACTATGCATTGAAGCATATGGCAACCTCGGTGATTCTCGTTCATAATCATCCATCTGGTGCTGTATCTCCTAGTCGAAACGACGACCATGTCACTAAGCTAGTCAAGGAAGCTTGCGAACTGATGGGAATTGTTTTCTTGGACCATTTGATTGTATCGCACTCGGATTACTTTAGTTACCGTGAAAAGACGGATCTGATTTAAGATTACACATGATCTTACTCGATCACTTTTAGAACATAGGAATCTACTTCTGCCATATTGATAACAGGAAGAGGTTTTATCGTGGGTACAAGTAAATTTTCTTGAACGATAAAGTCGACAATTGCATTGAAATCTTCGATTTTATAATATCTTTTTTTATGAATGAGAATATCTCTGTAAAAGTAAAGACTTGAACGAAATTTACTTTTTAGTTTGGCATCTGCCTTTTTACAAAATCGTTTTGCCTTTTTAGACATTTCTTTCAGCTGTTTTTCTTTTTCTTTTTGAGATAGTTTATCGAAATTCTCTTTATTCTTAGAAAAAGATTGGTAACTTTCCGCTGTTAAAAGTCTATAGAGATTAGAAAGATGAAAGCAAACTGTTATTTCTTTTTCATTATTTGATAAGAAAAGATTAGCTTCCTTTTCCTTATAAGATATGAAAACATTAGCTTCTATATCTCTCAAAATCTCATGAGTAGAAGGTATTTTAATTTCATTCATGTTTTAATAACCTATTTATAAGTCCTAGAGTTCGTTAACAACATAGTCAAATAGCGTTTTATCTTTGGGGCGATTTTCAAATAAAAATTCAGGATGCCATTGAACACCAAGATAAGGGAAACCGTCCGTAGTTGTCACAGCCTCAATGATTCCATCTTTAGGATCATGTGCTACAACCTTAAGATTTGAAGCTAGATCTTTAATACTCTGGTGGTGGAAGGAGTTGATGTGAGAGATTTCTCCATAGATTTCTCGGAGAATGGTATCAGGTTCCGTTACGAGGCGTTGGGTCGTGTATTCGGCTGAACAGTCCTGCCAATGATCTTCAATATCTTGGTGAAGTGTGCCTCCCATAGCAACATTGAAAAGTTGAGTACCCCGACAAACAGAAAAAATTGGTTTCTTTTGCTTTATCGCTTCTTTGATAAGTGCTAGTTCAAAAATATCTCTTTGAAGGTGGTAGTCATCACTATCAATAGCCTTTGGTTCACCATAGTATTTTGGATCAACATTTTGCCCACCCGTTAGGATGAGCTTATCAATGATACTGATGTAATAGGCAGCCATTTCTTGATCACCAATCGGTAGGATGATTGGAATTCCGCCAGCGTCTTTGACTCCTTCAACAAAGCCCTTTGCTGCATAGCTCATCATGATGTCATCATCTGGATGAGCTTTTTCATTTCCTGTAATCCCAATAACTGGTTTTTTCATAAATGCTTTCGCTTTCTAATCCTCTTTACGCATAAAATAGAGGAGGGTTTGGAGTTCGCTTGTCAAATCGACATACTGAACGACCACATCTTTTGGGAGGTGAAGGTGGACAGGGGAAAAGCTGAGAATACCTTTTATACCTGCATCAACCAAAAGATTGGCAACTTCTTGTGATTTAACACTTGGAACTGTTAGGATAGCAGTTTTGACATCTGCTTCTTTGATTTTTTCTTTAATCTGTGAGATACCATAGATTGGAATTCCATCAGGTGTCTGGCTTCCAACTTCTGGATGGTCATCTAGGTCAAAGGCCATGATAATTTTCATCTTGTTACGCTCGTGGAAGCGGTAGTGGAGAAGGGCATGCCCCATATTACCAATCCCAACCAACATAACATTAGTAATTGAGTTATCATTTAGGAGATCAGCAAAAAAATTCATCAATTTTTTGACATCGTAACCAAAACCACGACGACCTAGTTCACCAAAGTAGGAAAAATCCCGACGAACGGTCGCAGAATCGATACCGATAGCCTCTGCAATTTGCTTGGAGTTGGCACGTTCGATTTTTTCTGCATGAAATCTCTTGAAAATTCGATAGTAAAGTGAGAGTCTTTTTGCTGTTGCTTTTGGAATAGCAGACTGTTTATCTTTCACAAAATCACAACCTTTCTATTCTTCTATTTTATAGAAACATTGTGAAAAAATCAACAAAAACAAGAAAAAACTAAGAAATTTCTTAGTTTTTATCTGAAAAATGATCTTGTGATAGAAAACGGTAAAGATCGCCAACCAATCCTTGATAAATCACCTTATCATTCAGCGTTAAGGAGCTGATTAGGAGAGTATCAGGTAGGGTCACACAGCCAGATAGAGATAACATGAGCTCTTCGTAATCCTTATATTCAAGTGTACGTTCTACGTGATAGTTATCTTGATAGGTAAGTCGATACATAGTCAATTATCTTTCTTCTTTAGTGAAGATACCGCGTTCTACAAGGCTGTCCATGAGGAAGTAGAATTTTTCCTGATGAATGTGGTGGTCTTCTGATTTAAAGATATTGACCAAACGAAGGCCAGACTTGTCAGTGATGTTGAGTTTAGCACCTGTAAGGTCTTTGTTGATGATGATTTTTAGCTTGAAACCTTCACCACTGTTGGGTACTTTTTCAAGTAGACGAGTCAGTTCGTAGTTTCCAACTTTTGTTTCAAAGAAAGTATTATCTTTCAGTGTGAACTTTTTGACAGTTGGGCTAAGTGTGTAGTCGTAGCGGCAGTTTTGTAGTTTAATGGTTTTTTCGAATGCCATTAGATTAATCTCCAATAATATTTTTTAAGGTTTGTGCGAGTTGTTTCAATTCTTCCTCAGTGTTAAGAGGAGAAAGACTGATACGGACAGATTCTGCTAAACGATGCGAATCGGGCCCATAGAAAGCTTCGAGTACATGACTGGTTTGCACAATACCAGCAGTACAAGCTGAACCGGTAGAAATTGAAATTCCTTCAAGATCTAACCGAAGTAAAAGTAAATCATTTTTCTGACCAGGAAAACCGATATTAAAAACATAAGGTAGTTGGTGATTGCTTTCATTGAGATAGTAGTCTAAATCGGCAATCTCTTCTAAAAAAGTAGCTTTAAGTGTGCTTAGTTTTTGGTAATGATCAACTTGATAATCCAGATCTTCTTTGAGAGCAGCGACCATGCCTACAATGGCAGCGAGATTTTCTGTTCCGGCCCGTTTTTTTTGTTCTTGGTCCCCACCGTGAAGGTAGGAATCAAAGTCTCCAGTCGATGCGTAAAGAAAGCCGACACCTTTTGGTCCATGGAATTTGTGGGCAGAAGCGCTGAGGAAATCAATTCCTAATTCCTCGGGATGGATAGGAATTTTTCCGATAGCTTGAACAGCATCTACATGATAAGCAGCAGGATGGTCTTTTAAAATATGTCCAATCTCAGCGATAGGTAAGAGACTTCCAGTTTCATTGTTAGCATACATAGTGGAAACGAGGATGGTATCGTCACGTAAGGCTTCTTGAATTTGCTGGGCAGTTATTTCTTGATTTACTGGTTGGATGATAGTTGCTTCAAAACCAAAATGTTGAACCAGATAATCGATAGTCTCAAGCACAGAATGGTGTTCAATAGCTGTCGTGATGATATGTTTTCCACGTTCTTGATGACGGAGACAATAGCCAATGATGGCTGTATTGTTGCTTTCTGTACCGCCAGATGTGAAAAAGATATGTTGAGGTTTGGTTCCTAGTAAGTGGGCTAAGTCCTGACGAGCCTCTCGTAAGAGTTTACCAGCTTGCCGACCATGACTATGAATACTAGAAGGATTACCATGAGTTTCTTGCATGACCTTGGTCATTTCTGCAATGGCTACTGCTGACATAGGAGTCGTTGCAGCATTGTCCAAATAAATCAAAGAATCACCTTATTTCTTTTTGTTGTAAGCAAAGAGTGGGCTGACTGGCTTTCTTTCATGGATGCGGACGATAGCATCTCCGATTAATTCGCTAGCAGTAATGTAACATACATTTTCTGGAGTCCTTTCTTTGGTTGCTACTGAGTCTGTCACAAGGATTTCTTTGATGTTTGTAGCGTCAAGAAGGTCTGCTGCCCCTTCAACAAATAAACCGTGACTAGATACTGCATAAATCTCAGTTGCGCCTTCACGTTCAACGATTTTGGCTGCTTCAGAGAAAGTACGACCAGTATTTAGGATATCGTCAATCAAGATAGCCTTCTTGCCTTCAACATCCCCAATGATATAGCCTTCGTTACGATCAGAATCGTCTTGGGCGTAGTCAATGATAGCGATAGGAGCATCAAGGTATTCAGCCAAACTACGTGCACGTTTAACACCAGAGTTCTTTGGACTGACAACAACAACATCAGAGCCAAGAAGTCCTTTATCACAGTAGTGCTTAGCAAATAGAGGAACAGTATAAAGATTATCTACAGGAATATCAAAGAAACCTTGGACCTGAACAGCGTGGAGGTCCAGCGTTAGAACACGACTTACACCAGCTTTGACAAGCATATTGGCAACCAGTTTTGCAGTGAGGGGTTCGCGAGAAGAAGCGATACGATCCTGACGCGCATAACCAAAGTAAGGAAGGACAACGTTGATACTATGAGCACTTGCGCGTACACAAGCGTCAACCATGATCAACAACTCCATCAAGTGGTTGCTAACAGGGTAGCTGGTTGACTGGATAATGTAGACATCGTAACCACGGACACTTTCTTCGATGTTGACCTGGATTTCGCCGTCAGAAAATTGTCGAGAGGATAATTTCCCAAGAGGTACACCAACTGTATCCGCAATCTTTTGAGCGATTTCATGGTTAGAGTTTAGGGTGAAAAGTTTCATGTTGTTTCTATCTGACATTGTAGACCGTCCTCTGTAAACTTTGTGAATCTTCTTTGAGATAGTTTTGTTTTCAAAGCCAGATTCTTTTATTTTTATCTTTTCTATTTTACCAAAAAAAGGAGATTATTTCAGCTTTTTTTCATGCTTTTAATAAAACGAATTAATTTTGATGGAGCTTTCTGATAAGTTATCTGATTTTCATCTAAAAATTTCTGAAAATCGGCTTTCCCTTTTTCATGGTCAGTGACTTCAAGCTCCAGTTCATAGTCCGTCTGGTCAAAGTAGTGACTTTCATCTAAGGCCATTAAGCCAATTTCTGTTTTTGTTTCATAACGAAGGGTTGAAAGACAGCCTAGAACAAGCCAGTCCTGGCTTTCGATGCCAATCTTAGCGAGTTTCTCTAGAACGAGCCCTTGAGGTAGTTTTTGTTTTTCTAGGTATGATTCAGCTTCTGGAAGAGTTAGTTTCTGGTTATATTCCATATTTCCTACAGTTTGAGGCACTTTCAAGGTCAATTCTGCCCAATCTGAAAAGGTGCGAATGCGCATGGCAACCTTCTTTTCACGCAATTGGAAATCTGGTGTGTCAATGTAGTAGTTTTTCTGAAGGACGGGTTGGATATGGTAAAACTGTTTTTTTAGATGATCATATTCCTCTTTTTTCAGAAGTGTTTTCAATTCTATTTCTAAATGTTTCATTTTTTCAACCTTTTCTATATCTTTGAAAGCGATTTATGGTATAATGGACAATGTATTTATTGTATACGATTGTACTGAAAAAATCAAAGATTTTCGACAGAGCAATCAAACATTACAAGGGAGAAAGTATGACCATAGAATGGGAAGAATTTTTAGATCCTTACATTCAGGCTGTAGGTGAGTTGAAGATCAAACTTCGGGGAATTCGCAAACAGTATCGTAAGCAAAACAAGCATTCTCCGATTGAGTTTGTAACGGGTCGTGTCAAACCGATTGAAAGTATTAAAGAAAAGATGGCTCGTCGAGGAATTACTTATGCAAGTCTAGAACATGATCTGCAAGATATTGCGGGTTTACGTGTCATGGTTCAGTTTGTTGATGACGTTAAAGAGGTAGTTGAAATTCTACGTAAACGCCAAGATATGAGAGTCGTTCAGGAACGAGACTATATCACTCATCGTAAGGCTTCGGGTTATCGTTCTTATCATGTGGTTGTCGAGTACACGGTTGATACGATCAACGGAGCTAAGACGATTTTGGCGGAAATTCAAATACGGACGTTAGCCATGAATTTCTGGGCTACGATTGAACACTCTCTCAATTATAAATACCAGGGCGATTTTCCAGAAGAAATCAGGACAAGATTGGAAATTACAGCGAAAATAGCTCATCAACTAGATGAAGAAATGGGTAAGATTCGTGACGATATTCAGGAAGCGCAGGCTCTCTTTGATCCATTGAGCAGAAAATTAAACGACGGTGTAGGAAATAGTGACGATACAGATGAAGAATACAGGTAAACGAGTTGACCTCATAGCAAATAGAAAGCCACAAAGTCAGAAGGTTTTGCATGAGCTGAGGGAAAAACTAAAGAAACAACATTTTATACTGAACGATACCAATCCCGACATCGTCATTTCGATTGGTGGCGACGGGATGCTTTTGTCTGCCTTTCACAAGTATGAGAATCAATTAGACAAGGTTCGATTTGTAGGTGTTCATACAGGGCATTTGGGATTCTACACAGACTATCGTGATTTTGAGTTGGATCAGTTGGTGACCAATCTCCTACTCGATACTGGTGCCAAAGTTTCTTATCCAGTCTTGAATGTTAAGGTAACGCTTGAAAATGGAGAAGTGAAAATCTTCCGAGCCTTAAATGAAGCGAGTATCCGTCGATCAGACCGCACCATGGTGGCAGATATCATCATTAACCATGTTCCATTCGAGCGATTTCGTGGAGATGGTGTGACTGTCTCAACGCCGACGGGAAGTACTGCATACAACAAGTCCTTGGGTGGAGCTGTCTTGCATCCGACCATTGAAGCCTTGCAGTTGACGGAGATAGCGAGTCTTAACAACCGAGTCTATCGCACTTTAGGATCATCGATCATTATTCCCAAAAAAGATAAGATTGAACTCTTACCGACACGCAATGATTACCACACGATATCAGTCGATAACAGCGTTTATTCATTCCGTAATATCGAACGGATTGAGTATCAAATCGACCATCATAAGATTCACTTTGTAGCGACTCCAAGCCACACTAGTTTCTGGAATCGTGTCAAAGATGCCTTCATCGGCGAGGTGGATGAATGAGGTTCGAGTTTCTCGCAGATGAGCACGTCAAAGTCAAAACATTCCTCAAGAAACATGAGGTTTCTAAGGGACTTTTGGCTAAGATTAAGTTTCGAGGCGGGGCTATTCTGGTCAATGACCAACCACAAAATGCGACTTATCTCTTAGATATTGGAGACAGGGTTACCATCGATATTCCAGCTGAGGAAGGATTTGAGAGTCTTGAAGCAATTGAGCGTCCACTGGATATTCTCTATGAGGATGACCATTTTCTGGTTTTGAATAAGCCTTATGGAGTAGCTTCCATCCCTAGTGTCAATCATTCTAATACCATTGCGAATTTTATCAAGGGCTACTATGTTAAGCAAGAATATGAAAACCAGCAAGTTCACATCGTGACTAGGCTTGATAGAGATACATCTGGTTTGATGCTCTTTGCCAAGCACGGCTACGCTCATGCACGTTTAGACAAGCAACTGCAACGAAAGTTTATCGAAAAAAGGTATTTTGCACTTGTTAAAGGAGATGGTGTCTTGGAGCCAGAGGGGGAGATTATTGCCCCGATTGCGCGTGATGAAGATTCTATTATCACGAGACGGGTTGCCAAAGGTGGGAAATACGCTCATACGTCTTACAAAGTTGTAGCGTCTTATGGAAATATTCACCTAGTCGATATTCGCCTGCATACTGGACGAACTCATCAGATACGAGTGCATTTTTCCCATATTGGCTTTCCTTTGTTGGGAGACGATTTGTATGGTGGTAGTCTGGATGACGGTATCCAACGTCAGGCTCTGCATTGTCATTATTTATCTTTTTATCATCCTTTTCTAGAGCACGATTTGCAACTAGAAAGCCCCTTACCGGATGATTTCAGCAATCTTATTACTCAGTTATCAACTAATACTCTTTAAAAACTATTTGGAGTATAATTTATTTTCTTAAAGGAGAAAACTCATGGAAGTTTTTGAAAGTCTCAAAGCCAACCTGGTTGGTAAAAATGCTCGTATCGTTCTCCCTGAAGGGGAAGAGCCACGTATTCTTCAAGCGACAAAACGCTTGGTAAAAGAAACAGAAGTAATCCCTGTTTTGCTTGGAAACCCTGAAAAAATTAAAATTTATCTCGAAATCGAAGGAATCATGGATGGTTATGAAGTCATTGACCCTCAACACTATCCTCGATTTGAAGAAATGGTTGCTGCCTTAGTAGAGCGTCGTAAGGGCAAAATGACTGAAGAAGAAGCGCGCAAAGTTTTGGTTGAAGATGTCAACTACTTTGGTGTGATGCTAGTCTACTTGGGCTTGGTTGACGGTATGGTATCTGGTGCGATTCACTCAACTGCCTCAACAGTTCGCCCAGCCCTACAAATCATCAAAACTCGTCCAAACGTAACTCGTACTTCAGGTGCCTTCCTCATGGTTCGTGGTACGGAACGTTACCTATTTGGAGACTGTGCCATTAACATCAATCCAGATGCAGAAGCCTTGGCTGAAATCGCGATCAATTCAGCAATCACAGCTAAGATGTTTGGTATTGAACCTAAAATTGCTATGCTAAGCTATTCTACTAAAGGTTCAGGATTTGGTGAAAGTGTTGATAAGGTAGTGGAAGCTACTAAAATTGCTCATGACTTGCGTCCTGACCTTGAGATTGATGGGGAGTTGCAATTTGACGCTGCCTTTGTTCCTGAAACTGCAGCTCTAAAAGCTCCAGGAAGTAACGTAGCTGGTCAAGCAAATGTTTTTATCTTCCCAGGTATCGAAGCTGGGAATATCGGTTACAAGATGGCAGAACGTCTCGGTGGTTTTGCGGCTGTAGGACCTGTTTTGCAAGGTTTGAACAAACCAGTTAACGACCTTTCTCGTGGATGTAATGCAGATGATGTGTACAAGTTGACCCTTATCACAGCAGCTCAAGCAGTTCATCAATAAGATTTAGTCCTCTTTCCCATGGGAAGAGGCTTTTTAGTACTGAGAAAAGGACAGTTAGAAGCTTCTATGTTATACTAGATATATGTTAGATTTGAAAGAATACGGTATTGACATGTGGCCAGAGGAGAAGATTATTTCTTTTCGTGAAAAACTCCTCAACTGGTATGATGAAAACAAGCGAGATTTACCTTGGCGGAGAAATAAAAATCCTTATCACATCTGGGTATCTGAAATCATGCTTCAGCAGACCAGAGTGGATACAGTTATTCCCTACTACGAACGATTCTTGGACTGGTTTCCAACTGTTGAAAGTCTGGCGAATGCCCCTGAAGAGCGTCTGCTGAAGGCTTGGGAGGGATTGGGCTATTATTCACGAGTGCGCAATATGCAGGCTGCAGCTCAGCAGATTATGACTGACTTTGGGGGGCAATTTCCAAATACCTATGAAGGAATATCTTGCCTGAAAGGGATTGGCCCTTACACTGCGGGAGCTATTTCCAGTATCGCTTTTAATTTGCCTGAACCAGCGGTTGATGGCAATGTCATGCGGGTTTTGGCACGCTTGTTTGAGGTTAATCATGATATCGGAGTTCCCAGCAATCGCAAAATTTTTCAGGCTATTATGGAAATCTTGATTGATCCGAAACGACCAGGTGACTTTAACCAAGCTCTGATGGACTTGGGCTCTGATATAGAGTCTCCGGTTAACCCTCGACCAGAAGAAAGTCCTGTTAAGGAATTTAGCGCAGCCTATCAGAATGGAACCATGGATCGATATCCGATCAAAGAACCCAAGAAAAAGCCTCTCCCAATCTATCTCAAGGCTTTGGTTGTGTGCAATGACCGTGGGCAATATCTACTTGAGAAAAATGAAAGCGAGAAATTACTAGCCGGTTTTTGGCACTTCCCATTGATTGAAGTTGATGATTTCTCAAGTGATGACGATCAGCTAAATCTCTTTTCTCAAGTCAAAGAGGAAAGCAGAGCATTTGGACCAAGCCCTCAAGAAAACTTTGAGCAGGATTATGATTTAGAAGTGAATTGGTCCCAGCAAGTATTTGACCAGGTCAAGCATGTATTTAGTCATAGGAAATGGCATATTCAAATCCTAGCAGGCCAAGTGACAGATTCGAAACAGTTTTCGGACAGAGAAATTCGCTGGGTTTCTCCTCAGGAGTTTTCTGATTATCCACTTGCGAAACCTCAACAAAAAATTTGGCAGGCTTATAAAAACAACTCTTGAAGATGAAGGCTTACAGTAGCCATTTGTGCCTTCTTTGCATTTTTTTGTTATAATAGATAGAGAAAAGGTGATAAAATGAAAAAAATATTAATTGTAGATGATGAGAAACCAATCTCAGATATTATTAAGTTCAATATGACCAAAGAAGGCTACGAAGTTGTAACAGCCTTCAACGGTCGTGAGGCAATCGAGCTATTTGAAGCTGAGCAACCCGACATTATTATCCTAGACTTGATGCTACCTGAAATTGATGGTTTAGAAGTAGCCAAAGCCATTCGTAAGACCAGTAGTGTTCCTATCATTATGCTCTCAGCTAAGGATAGCGAGTTTGACAAGGTTATCGGTTTGGAACTAGGTGCAGATGATTATGTCACAAAGCCCTTCTCAAATCGTGAGTTGCAGGCGCGTGTCAAGGCTTTACTTCGCCGTACCGACTTGGTTTCAGTTGATAGTCAAGAGTCTGATGAGAAGAAATCCCAGCCACTTCAGATTGGTGATTTGGAAATTGTTCCAGACGCTTACGTAGCCAAAAAATACGGTGAGGAATTAGATTTGACCCACCGTGAGTTTGAGCTCTTATATCACTTGGCTTCCCATATTGGACAAGTGATTACGCGTGAACACTTGCTTGAGACTGTTTGGGGTTATGATTATTTTGGTGATGTTCGTACAGTGGACGTGACCATTAGACGCTTGCGTGAGAAAATAGAAGACACTCCCAGCCGTCCAGAGTATATCCTCACCCGTCGTGGTGTTGGCTACTATATGAGAAATAATGATTGAAGATATTAGACAAACTATTCTGACCAGTGATTTTATCTTTATCTTGATTTTAATTGGCTTTATCTTGGTGGTAACCTTGCTCTTACTGGAAAACCGTCGAGATAATATCCGTCTCAAAGAGATAAATCAAAAGGTTAAGGACTTGATTGCAGGTGATTATTCTCAAGTTTTGGACTTACAGGGCAGTACAGAAATCACCAATATTACCAATAACCTCAATGATTTGTCAGAAGTTATCCGTTTGACCCAAGAAAATCTGGAACAAGAGAGTAAAAGACTGCATAGTATTCTTTCTTACATGACAGATGGAGTGCTTGCGACCAATCGCCGTGGTCAGATTACCATGATTAACGACATGGCCAAGAAACAATTAGGTGTGCAGAAAGAGGATGTCCTCAACAAAAGCATCTTAGAATTGCTTAAGATAGAGGATGAGTATGAACTGCGTGACCTGATTACACAGATTCCTGAATTGATGATTGATTCCCAAGATGTGAATGGTGAATACCTGAGTCTTCGTGTACGTTTTGCTTTAGTTCGCCGTGAGTCTGGTTTTATCTCAGGACTTGTAGCAGTCCTGCATGATACGACTGAGCAGGAGAAGGAAGAACGCGAACGGAGACTCTTCGTTTCAAACGTGAGTCATGAGTTGAGAACTCCTTTGACCAGTGTTAAATCTTATCTTGAAGCCTTGGACGAGGGAGCCTTGTATGATCCTGTAGCCCCTGATTTTATCAAGGTTTCACTTGATGAAACCAACCGTATGATGCGGATGGTGACAGATCTCTTGCATCTCTCTCGTATTGATAATGCGACTACTCAGTTGGATGTGGAGTTGATTAACTTTACAGCCTTCATCACCTTTATTCTCAACCGCTTTGATAAGATGAGAAGTCAGGATGACGAGAAAAAATATGAATTGGTTAGAGATTACTCAATTAACTCAGTTTGGATTGAGATTGATACCGATAAAATGACCCAGGTGATTGATAATATTCTCAACAATGCCATCAAGTACTCACCAGATGGTGGGAAAATCACTGTCAGCATGAAAACCACTGATGACCAGATGATTTTATCCATCAAAGACCAAGGTTTAGGTATTCCAAAGCAAGATTTGCCTAAGATTTTTGATCGCTTCTACCGTGTGGATCGTGCAAGAAGCCGGGCTCAAGGTGGTACTGGTCTAGGTCTGGCTATCGCAAAAGAAATCATCAAACAACACAATGGCTTTATATGGGCCAAAAGTGAATACGGTAAGGGCTCAACCTTTACCATCGTGCTCCCTTATGATAAGGATGCCGTAAAAGAAGAAATATGGGAGGACGAAATAGAAGACTAAAATGAGTGAAATAGGCTTTAAATACAGTATTTTAGCATCAGGTTCCAGTGGAAATTCCTTTTATCTAGAAACCCCAAAAAAGAAAATCTTAGTGGATGCAGGCTTGTCTGGTAAGAAAATTACTAGCCTGCTAGCTGAAATCAATCGCAAACCTGAAGATCTAGATGCGATTCTGATTACGCATGAGCACTCAGACCATATCCACGGAGTTGGTGTCTTGGCTCGTAAATATGGCATGGATCTTTATGCCAATGAAAAAACTTGGCAGGCTATGGAAAATAGCAAGTATCTTGGTAAGGTGGATTCATCACAGAAGCACATTTTTGAAATGGGCAAAACCAAAACCTTTGGCGATATCGACATTGAGAGTTTTGGTGTTAGCCATGATGCGGCAGCACCACAGTTTTACCGCTTTATGAAAGACGATAAGAGCTTCGTCATGTTGACCGATACAGGTTATGTTAGTGACCGTATGGCTGGAATAGTCGAAAATGCGGACGGTTACCTCATTGAGTCCAATCATGATGTAGAGATTTTGCGAGCAGGATCTTACGCTTGGCGTCTCAAACAGCGAATTCTATCAGATCTCGGTCACCTTTCTAACGAAGACGGTGCTGAGGCCATGATTCGTGCAATGGGAAATCGGACTAAGAAAATCTACCTTGGACATTTGTCCAAAGAGAACAATATTAAGGAGCTGGCTCATATGACCATGGTCAACCAGCTAACTCAAGCTGATCTGGGAGTCGGAGTAGACTTTAAGGTTTATGATACCTCCCCAGACACCGCAACACCATTGACAGATATATAAAAAGAAGGCGAGTGCCTTCTTTTCTTATGTATTTATCAGGGATTTAGTGTGGTATAATGATTAAAAAACTAAAGGAGTAGCAGTGTGAAGAGAAAATGGTTATTAAAGGATTACTATGACACGACGATTATCATACTTGCCTTGATATCTGTTGTTCTTGTTTTGCTTGGATTCGCTGAGATGATTGATTTGGATAATCCACCCTACAGTATTATTGATTTACTAATTTGGTTTGTTTTTGTGGTAGATTATGGTTGGCGGTTCTTTTCAAGTAAAGAAAAATGGAGATTTATACTTGAAAATATATTCGACTTGTTAGCTATTCTTCCTTTAAATGCTATTTTTACAGTATTTCGATTAGGACGTATCTTCCGCTTAGCAAGGCTGACAAAATTACTGAAACTAACTCGTCTTTTAAGAGTCGTTGGTTTGACTGGCAAGTTAGAAAAGAAGGTTGGAAAACTCTTACGAACAAATGGCTTACTTTATATTTTCTATCTCAATTCCTTTATTGTACTGGTAGGTAGTTCAATTTTATCCGTTGTTGAAGAAAAATCTTTCTCAGATAGTCTTTGGTGGGCGCTTGTAACGGTAACGACTGTTGGTTATGGAGATGTTGTTCCTGCGTCGATTTTTGGGAAGTGGTTAGCTGTTTTATTAATGCTTGTCGGTATTGGCACAATAGGAATGTTAACGAGTGCCTTGACAAACTTTTTTGTAAAGGATAATCCAGATGATCAGATAAAATTTGATAAACTCCAAGACGAATTAATAACTCAAAGAATATTGCTAGAGAAACAATCTGAGAAAATAGAAGAACTTCATAGAATGATACAAGACTTACTTGAAAAAACGTCCTATTGACCATATAAAAAACCACTCAACGAGTGGCTTTTTTACAATCCAGCAAAGTCCTTGATTTCTTGTGCTGACATAGAAGAGTCGCAACGGACATTGATTTGGCCATCTGCAATGTGAACAAATCCTGGTACGGTTGGGATTCCATAACGTGAGCGGAATTCTTGCAATTCATTGAGTTGGCTTGGTTCTTCACTGTTGATGAAGTAGATGTGTGCTTTGGTTTCAGCTACGACACCTGCTAATGTGCCAGCAAATTTACGGCAGTAAGGGCAAGTTTTACGACCGATGAAGAAGGTTGCTGTTTCGTTATTATTGAGTGCTTCTTGTGCATGCGCAACCGTAGTGACTTCAAGGTCTTTAATATTATCTAAAAATTGTTCCATGAGATTACCTCGCTTTCATTGATAAGTCTAGTATGCCATAAAGTTTCTAAAATTGCTTAGATTTGATACGAAAAAAAGATGAGATTGGTTGGTCTCATCTTTTATAGATTTTTATTTTACAAACGCATTGATTTCTGCTTCGATGTTGGCAATCTTAGCTTGTGATTCTTCATTAGTTTCACCCACAACGGCAATGTAGAACTTGATTTTTGGTTCTGTACCTGAAGGGCGAACGGCAATCCATGAACCGTCAGCAAGTGTGTATTTCAACACATCACTTGGAGGAGTTGTCAAGTTTGTAACAGTACCGTCAGCAGCAGTAGCTGATTGAGCTTTGAAGTCTTCTACGACAGTGATAGCTGTTGCATCCCATTCTTTTGGAGCATTGTTACGGAATTTAGCCATAATCGTTTTGATTTGTTCAGCACCATCAACACCAGAAAGAGTAACAGAGATAGTCTTTTCTGCGTAGTAGCCGTACTCTTTGTAGATTTCTTCAATACCGTCAGCAAGTGTCAAACCACGTGAACGATAGTAGGCAGCAAGTTCAGCAACGACAAGAACAGCTTGAATAGCATCTTTATCACGTACGAATGGTTTAATCAAGTAACCGAAGCTTTCTTCAAATCCCATCATGTAAGTGTGATTGTGTTTTTCTTCGAATTCTTGGATTTTTTCAGCGATAAATTTGAAACCAGTCAAAACGTTGAACATGGTTGCGCCGTAGCTTTCAGCAATCTTCGTTACCAAGTCAGTTGATACGATAGATTTGCAGAGGGCTGCATTTTCAGGAAGAGTTCCAGCATTTTTGTGGGCTTCCAAGATGTATTTAGCCATGATAGCACCGATTTGGTTACCTGAAAGGTTAAGGTAGCTACCATCTTTTTGAAGAACTTCAACACCAACACGGTCAGCGTCAGGGTCAGTTGCCACAAGAACGTCTGCGCCAACTTGACGACCAAGTTCTTCAGCAAGGGCGAAGGCTGCTTGGCTTTCTGGGTTTGGCGATTTTACAGTTGAGAAGTCTGGATCAGCAGTTGCTTGCGCTTCAACAACTTGAACAGAGTCAAATCCTGCTTGGGCAAGAGCACGACGAGCCAACATTTCACCAGTACCATGAAGTGGTGTGTAGACAATCTTCATGTCTTTACCAAATTCTTCGATCAAGGCTGGGTTGATGTTCACATCTTTGACTTCTTTAAGGTATTCCACATCGACAGCTTCGCCAATAACTTCAATCAAGCCAGAAGCTTTTTCAGCTTCCACATCAGCAACTTCCACAGCGAATGGATTTTCAATTCCACGGATATAAGTAGTCAAAGCGTCCGCGTCGTGTGGAGGCATTTGTCCACCGTCTTCACCGTAAACCTTGTAACCATTAAATGGAGCTGGGTTGTGGCTAGCAGTAATCATGATACCTGCAAAACAGTTGAGGTGACGAACTGCAAATGACAGTTCTGGAGTTGGACGAAGGCTTTCAAATACGTAAGATTTGATACCGTGTTTTGCTAGAACTGCAGCAGATTCAAAGGCAAATTCTGGTGAGAAGTGACGGCTATCGTAGGCAATTGCCACACCACGTTCTTTTTCATTTCCACCTTTTGACTCAATCAAACGAGCCAAACCTTCAGTTGCTTGACGAACAACGTAGATGTTGATGCGGTTTGTACCAGCACCGATCAAACCACGCATACCAGCAGTACCAAATTCAAGATTGGTATAAAAGGCATCTTCCTTTGTCTTTTCGTCCATATTGTTTAAGTCTTGGCGAAGGTAGTCTGGAAGGTCAGCAAAATCGACCCATTTTTGATAATTTTCTTGGTAAGTCATAGAGTGTCTCCTTTGTTTATTTGCTTTAATCGCCTTCATTATATCACGATTTGACATTTTAGTAAAACGTTAGCATAACTTAAAATGTAGGAAATTTACTTTTGCTTTTTTGCGGTAAAATGATGAGTACTATACTTACTTATACTAAGTTAGCGATGAAAATTAATTATTAGTTTCTTTATAACATGAAAGTTTATAATTCATTTTGTAGGATTGTTGAAGAAAAAAATCAAAAATATTGTTATATTCTATTCTTTTTATAAAGAATCCTTTAATGTATCAAATGAATAGATAGAAAAATTTAAGTTAAAACTCTATAAATTTAAGATATTTTGAAAATATCTGTTTTTGTTTTGATTTTTATTCTGCGTATGGTAAAATATAGTAAATCATTAAAGGAGAATCCATTATGAAAAAAATTCTTAAGCATTCTGCCTTGCTTTTATCAGCTTTAGCACTGGTTGCCTGTGGAGCTTCCAAAAAAGCAAGCGACAATGGTACAGCTTCAAACTCTAACTTTGAAGTTTCTGTAAAAGATGGTATGTATGTATTGCCTAAAGATGAGGATTCATCATCAACATACCTTGCACTTCAAGTCGAAATCAAGAACAATCGTGATAAACAGTTTAGTTTTACTAGCCAAGATATTACGCTATACAATGAAAAGGATGAAAAATTACAACCAATTCAAGTTTATGAAAGTGACAGTAAAACTAAATTTATGTCATATGGAGATAAACTTTCCAAAGGAAAGAGCGTTGCTGGTTATGTAGTGTATGAAGTCGACAAGAATGCTAAGTATGAACTTCACTTTGCGCCTAGCTTTTACGATGACATCAAAGAAAATTCTAAAAAGAATAACGATGTAGCGATCAAGGTTGATCCAAGTCAGTATGAAGACAATATTGATGAAGCAAAAGATGTAATGAAAAAATATGTCGATGCTGTTTACCTTAATGGGGAAAGTTCTGGTGGTGGAACAAACCTAAGTGCTACTGACAATAAGTCGCAAGTTGTAGCACTTGCTGATGATAAAAAATCTTCTGATGACAGCGCTGAGTTCACAAACGATGCGAAAGCTGATAAAGAAGAGTTTATCAAAAAATTTACAGAATCATTCGGAAAAGGTTTCTATAACTACAAACCATCTGATTCAGAACTTAGGACATTCGCAGATGCTTACATCAAAGCAAATGCTAAGAGAGCAAAAGTTGATTACAAGGTGAAGACATATTTGCCAGATTATGCTGTTGTTTATGTTAGACCAGAAACAATCGACTTGGGGAATTTGAATGTTCATGAATTGAGCCGTAAATTCTACGAAGAAAACAAAGGTAAATATAGCAACTACTCAGAAGCTATGAAAGCTGGTGAGAAGTACATTTTAGAAAATGCACCAAGTCAATTTGATTCAACTCCTCTAGATACTAGTGATAACATGAAAAAAGAGGGTTATGAAATTAAAATGACCAAGAAAGATGGTAAATGGACCATCGATACCTCTTCTAAAAACTATAGCTTGAAAGATATGGCTCGCACATTCCGTGGAGGCATTGGATACTAAGAAAAAAAGTTCGAGTTTACCACTTGAACTTTTTTCATTGCAATTGTGCAAAAGAGAAAAAGATAGTAAAATAGAGGTATGATTATTATACAAGCCAATAAAATTGAACGTTCTTTTGCAGGCGAGCTTTTGTTTGATAATATAAACCTGCAGGTAGATGAACGAGACCGAATTGCTCTTGTTGGGAAAAATGGTGCTGGTAAGTCCACACTTTTGAAGATTTTGGTTGGAGAAGAGGAGCCAACTAGTGGAGAAATCAATAAGAAAAAAGATATCTCTTTGTCTTACCTAGCCCAAGATAGCCGTTTTGAGTCTGAAAATACCATTTATGAAGAAATGCTCCATGTCTTTGATGACTTGCGTCGAACCGAGAAGCAACTTCGTCAGATGGAGTTGGAGATGGGTGAAAAATCTGGTGAAGGTTTGGATAAACTGATGGCGGATTATGATCGTTTGTCAGAGAATTTCCGTCAGGCTGGTGGCTTTACCTACGAAGCTGACATCCGTGCTATCTTGAATGGTTTCAAGTTTGACGAATCTATGTGGCAGATGAAAATTGCTGAGCTTTCTGGTGGTCAAAATACCCGTCTGGCACTGGCTAAAATGCTCCTTGAAAAACCCAATCTCTTGGTCTTGGATGAGCCGACTAACCACCTGGATATCGAAACAATAGCCTGGCTAGAGAATTACTTGGTGAACTATAGCGGTGCACTCATTATTGTTAGTCATGACCGTTACTTCTTGGACAAGGTTGCAACAATTACGCTCGATTTGACCAAACATTCTTTGGATAGATATGTGGGGAACTACTCACGTTTTGTAGAGTTGAAAGAACAAAAGTTGGCAACTGAGGCAAAAAACTATGAAAAGCAACAGAAGGAAATCGCGGCTCTAGAAGACTTTGTCAATCGCAATCTAGTCCGAGCTTCGACAACCAAACGTGCCCAATCTCGCCGTAAACAACTAGAAAAAATGGAGCGTTTGGACAAGCCTGAAGCTGGTAAGAAATCAGCCAATATGACCTTCCAGTCTGAAAAATCGTCGGGCAATGTTGTTTTGACCGTTGAAAATGCAGCTATTGGCTATGATGGGGAAATATTGTCAGAACCTATCAACCTAGACCTTCGTAAGATGAACGCTGTTGCGATTGTCGGACCAAACGGCATTGGGAAGTCAACCTTTATCAAGTCTATTGTGGATCAGATTCCCTTTATCAAAGGAGAGAAGCGTTTTGGTGCCAATGTTGAGGTTGGCTACTATGATCAGACTCAAAGTAAGCTAACACCAAGTAATACTGTAATCGATGAACTTTGGAATGATTTTAAACTGACACCAGAAGTTGAAATCCGCAACCGCCTTGGAGCCTTCCTTTTCTCAGGAGATGATGTTAAAAAGTCAGTCGGAATGTTGTCAGGTGGCGAGAAAGCTCGTTTGCTTCTTGCCAAACTTTCAATGGAAAACAACAATTTCTTAATTTTGGACGAGCCGACCAACCACTTGGATATTGATAGCAAGGAAGTGTTGGAAAATGCCCTGATTGACTTTGATGGAACCCTTCTGTTTGTCAGCCACGACCGTTATTTCATCAACCGAGTAGCCACTCATGTTTTGGAATTGTCTGAGAATGGTTCGACTCTTTACTTGGGAGATTATGACTACTATGTTGAGAAGAAAGCAGAAGTAGAAGCGATTCAGACAGAAGAAGTTTCAACTAGTAATCAAGCAAAAGAAGCAAGTCCAGTTAATGACTACCAAGCTCAGAAAGAAAGTCAGAAAGAAGCCCGTAAGCTCATGCGCCAAATCGAGAGTTTAGAGGCTGAAATCGAAGAGTTAGAAACTCAAAGTCAAGCCATTTCTGAACAAATGCTGGAAACCAACGATGCTGAAAAGCTCATGGAATTGCAGGCTGAACTGGATAAAATCAGCCATCGTCAGGAAGAAGCTATGCTTGAGTGGGAAGAATTATCGGAGAAGGTGTAAAAAATGGAACATCTTGGAAAGGTATTTCGTGAATTTCGAACAAGTGGGAAGTACTCCTTAAAAGAGGCGGCAGGTGAATCATGTTCGACCTCTCAGTTATCGCGCTTCGAACTTGGGGAGTCTGATCTAGCAGTTTCCCGTTTCTTTGAGATTTTGGATAATATTCATGTGACCATTGAAAATTTCATGGACAAGGCTAGGGATTTTCAAAACCATGAACATGTTGCCTTGATGGCACAGATTATTCCGCTTTACTACTCAAATGATATTGCAGGTTTTCAAAAGCTTCAAAAGGAACAACTTGAGAAAGCAAAGAGTTCGACCAATCCCCTCTATTTTGAGCTGAATTGGATTCTGCTACAAGGTCTTATTTGTCAAAGAGATACTAGTTACAGTATGGAACAGAGTGATCTGGATAAGGTGGCGGATTATCTTTTTCAAACAGAAGAATGGACTATGTATGAGTTGATTCTTTTCGGGAATCTCTATACTTTTTACAATGTGGACTATGTGACTCGGATTGGCAGAGAAGTCATGGAGCGAGAAGACTACTACAAAGAAATTGGTCGGCATCGAAAACTCGTTTTAATTCTAGCTCTTAACTGTTACCAGCATTGTTTGGAGAACCGTTCCTTTGCGGATGCGGACTATTTTGAGGGCTATGTGGAGAAGTTAATTGGAAATGGTATCAAGCTTTATGAGCGCAATATCTTCCATTATCTAAAAGGTTTCGCCCTCTACCAGAGAGACTTGAAAGCAGAAGGTTGTAGTCAGATGCAGGAAGCCATGCATATTTTTGCTGTGCTTGGACTTCCAGAGCAAGTGGCTTACTATCAGGAACATTATGAAAAATTTGTAAATCCTTAAATTTCCCAAATAAGGGAAAAATAAAGAGACTCCTTTCAGTTTTGATACAATAGTTTCAAAATTTGAGAGGAGCTTTTTATATGAATCGACATGCAATCCAGTTGATTAGTCGTGGTGCGATTAATAAGATAGGAAATATGCTCTATGATTATGGAAACAGTGTTTGGTTGGCATCAATGGGAACGATAGGACAGACTGTTCTTGGGATTTATCAAATTTCTGAGTTGGTTACATCTATTTTAGTCAATCCCTTTGGAGGAGTGATTTCAGACCGCTTTTCGCGTCGCAAGATTTTGATGACGACAGACTTGATTTGCGGCATTCTCTGTTTAGCGATTTCTTTCATCAGAAATGATAGCTTGATGATTGCCGCCTTGATTTTTGCCAATATTGTTCAGGCGGTTGCCTTTGCATTTTCTCGTACAGCCAATAAAGCCATTATAACTGAGGTTGTAGAGAAAGACGAGATTGTGACCTATAATGCTCGCTTAGAGCTCGTTTTGCAGGTTGTAGGTGTTAGCTCCCCTGTACTTTCTTTCCTCGTTTTACAATTTGCCAGTCTCCATATGACGCTTGTTTTAGATGCCATTAGTTTTTTCATCGCATTTACATTAGTAGCTTTTCTCCCCCAAAAAGAGAATCAGTTACAAGAGAAAAAGACTTTCAGCTGGAAAAATATTTTTTCTGATATGAAGGAAGGACTTGCCTATATCTGGCGTCAGCAAGAGATCTTTTTCCTTTTGCTAGTAGCTTCCAGTGTTAATTTCTTTTTTGCAGCCTTTGAATTTCTCCTCCCTTTTTCAAATCATCTATACGGAGTAGAAGGAGCTTATGCAAGTATTTTGACTATGGGCGCTATTGGTTCCATTATTGGCGCTCTTCTAGCTAGTAAAATAAAGGCAGGTGTTTATAATCTTTTGATTCTATTGGCCTTGACTGGAGTTGGAGTTTTTATGATGGGATTACCACTGCCAACTTTTCTTTCCTTTTCTGGAAATTTAGTTTGTGAACTGTTTATGACGATATTTAATATTCACTTTTTTACTCAGGTTCAAACCAAGGTTGAGGGGGAATACTTGGGAAGAGTACTAAGCACAATTTTTACCTTAGCCATCCTATTTATGCCGATTGCAAAAGGCTTTATGACGGTGCTGCCAAGTGTTCATCTCTCTTCTTTCCTGATCATTGGAAGCGGGGTTATTGCCCTGTCTTGTTTATCCCTCGTTTATGTGCGAAGCCATTTAAAAAAAGAGTTATAATTTCTCTTTTTTAGAAAATATTTCTCTATAATCCATTTTTCAGCCCTTCTCTATTGTGAGGAGGGCTTGCTTTGTGGTAAAATGGGATTATGAATGAAAGAATGAATGAGTTAGTTGCCTTACTTAATCGTTATGCGACTGAGTACTATACGAGTGACAATCCCTCGGTTTCAGATAGCGAGTATGATCGCCTCTACCGAGAGTTGGTCGAATTGGAAGCTGCCTATCCAGATCAAGTTTTAGCGGACAGTCCGACCCATCGTGTTGGTGGTAAGGTTTTAGATGGTTTTGAAAAATACAGTCATCAGTATCCTCTTTATAGTTTGCAGGATGCTTTTTCACGTGAAGAGTTAGAAGCTTTTGATGCGCGTGTACGAAAGGAATTACCCCAACCGACCTATATTTGCGAGCTGAAAATCGATGGTTTGTCTATCTCGCTAACTTATGAAAAGGGAATTTTGGTAGTCGGTGCGACACGTGGAGATGGTTCTGTTGGTGAAAATATCACCGAAAATCTCAAGCGAGTCAAGGACATTCCTTTGACCTTGCCAGAAGAACTTGATATCACTGTTCGTGGAGAGTGTTACATGCCACGCGCTTCCTTTGATCAGGTTAACCAAGCCCGCCAAGAAAATGGAGAGCCTGAATTCGCTAATCCTCGTAATGCAGCAGCAGGAACCCTCCGTCAGTTGGATACAGCAGTAGTGGCCAAGCGTAATCTTGCGACTTTTCTCTATCAAGAAGCCAGCCCTTCAACTCGAGATAGCCAAGAAAAGGTCTTGGAGCATCTTGAACAGCTTGGCTTTGTGGTTAATCCTAAACGAAAATTGGCTGAAAGTATAGATGAGATATGGGACTTCATCCAAGAAGTAGGACAAAAACGGGAGAAACTGCCTTACGATATTGATGGAGTGGTAATCAAGGTCAATGATCTAGCAGGTCAAGAAGAACTCGGCTTTACTGTTAAAGCGCCCAAGTGGGCAATCGCTTATAAATTTCCTGCTGAGGAAAAAGAAGCTCAACTCCTTTCAGTTGACTGGACAGTAGGTCGTACGGGTGTTGTGACCCCGACTGCCAATCTAACACCTGTTCAGCTTGCTGGGACAACTGTTAGCCGTGCGACCTTGCACAATGTAGATTATATTGCTGAAAAGGATATCCGAAAAGACGATACGGTAATCGTTTATAAGGCTGGGGATATCATCCCTGCTGTTTTGCGTGTGGTAGAGTCCAAGCGTGTTTCTGAAGAAAAACTAGATATTCCGACTAACTGTCCGAGCTGTGACAGTCACTTGCTTCATTTTGAAGATGAGGTTGCTCTACGTTGTATCAATCCTCGCTGTCCTGCCCAAATTATGGAAGGCTTGATTCACTTTGCCTCTCGAGACGCCATGAATATTACAGGACTTGGTCCATCTATCGTTGAAAAGCTTTTTGCTGCCAATTTAGTCAAGGATGTGGCGGATATCTACCGTTTGAAAGAAGACGATTTCCTCCTTTTAGAAGGTGTCAAGGAAAAGTCAGCGTCAAAACTGTATCAGGCTATTCAAGCATCTAAGGAAAACTCTGCTGAAAAGCTCTTGTTTGGTCTGGGAATTCGCCATGTCGGAAGCAAGGCTAGCCGACTCTTGCTCCAACATTTCCACTCTATTGAAAATCTAGCCCAAGCTGATCCTGAGGAAGTAGCAAGTATTGAAAGCTTGGGTAGTGTGATTGCGCAAAGCCTTCAGACTTACTTTGCTACAGAAGGATCGAAGATTCTCTTAGACGAGTTGAAAGAAGCTGGAGTCAATCTGGACTACAAGGGACAGATAGTAGTAGCAGACGCGGCCTTGTCAGGTTTGACAGTTGTACTCACGGGGAAATTGGAACGTCTCACGCGCTCAGAAGCCAAAAGCAAACTCGAAAGCCTTGGTGCCAAAGTTACAGGCAGTGTATCTAAGAAAACGAATCTTGTCGTAGCAGGAGCAGATGCAGGAAGCAAGCTCCAAAAAGCACAGGAGCTTGGTATCGAAGTTCGAGATGAGGCCTGGCTAGAAAGTTTGTAAAGAATAGTTGATAACTAGATGTCAGATAGTCTGGAACTATCTCTCCTGATGTGTTTTTATATCTATTAAAACTATTCTCTATTGTGCTGAAATTCCCGCTAAATTCTTCAGCATGACTTTAAAAATTAAAATTGAAATTAGAAATTAGGAAAAGAAATGTATAGTTACCCTGTAGTCATCCATTTTCACCGAAAGAATGGGGATTATGCCGCTTGTTCATTCAGTAGAAAACAGGCAGATGTTAAAGAAAATTTGTATTATGAAAATGACTATTTTGGAGCAAAATTCTCCTTTACAGTTACAAGTGCAGAAAGGCTCGATACTCTGACCTTTTCTGTCGGAATAGATGGAAAGACAAAAGATTATCTCCTACGTTTTAACTATTATCCACTGTTGACTGAGGTTTGGATTTTGGATGGTGATGAGACGGTTTATTATTCTGAAAATCCAGCCATTGCAAGTCCTTGCTATAAAGATCGAAACCCGTTTGCTTTTGATAAAGCTTTTCACAGTGAAAGTTTTGATCACCATTGGGGATACCAAGGAGAGTTGGGTTACAGTATCTCAGACTACCAGACAAGCTTTAAACTCTGGGCTCCTACAGCTACAGCTGTACAGGTGGTTGTCTATGAAAATACCAGCAACGATGCTCCGATTTGGAAAACCTTTAATCTAGAGCGTGGGAATAGCTATTCATATAGTCATAAGTACAATACCATTGGTGTTTGGAGTGTAGACCTGGATGAAAATCTTGCAGGTAAAGCCTATCAGTATCAGATTGAGTTTCCGCACCACCAGACCTTGATACGAGACCCATACACTATCGCTACAAGTCCTGATGGGAAACGTTCTGTCATCCTATCTCAGCAAGATAGACAGGTAGAAGGATTTAAAGTCAAACATGGGACAGACGCCCCTTGGCGTTTGGAAAATCCATGTAAAGCCGTTATCTGTGAGATGCACATTCGTGATTTTACAAAATCGCCGACATCTGGAGTGGCAGAGCATCTCCGTGGAACCTTCCTTGGGGCTGCCCAGACTGGAACGGTTAACCAGTATGGTCAAGCAACAGCCTTTGATTATATCAAAGAACTCGGCTGTAATTATGTTCAGCTCCAACCAATCTTTGATCGCCATAAGGAATATGACGAGGACGGGAATGCAACCTATAACTGGGGTTATGACCCTCAAAACTACAATGCTCCTGAACCAAGTTTCTCTAGTAATATAGATGATCCTGGACAGGTTATTCGAGACCTTAAGACCATGATTCAGGCATATCATGATGCGGGAATCGGTGTCATTATGGATGTCGTTTACAACCATACCTTCTCAACGGTTGATGCACCTTTCCAAACAACTGTCCCTGATTATTACTATCGTATGAATCCAGATGGAACCTTCCAAAACGGCACAGGTGTGGGAAATGAAACCGCAAGCGAACACGAAATGTACCGCAAGTATATGATTGACTCACTCCTTTATTGGGTGAAAGAATACAATATTGACGGTTTCCGTTTTGACTTGATGGGAATTCACGATGTCAAAACCATGCAGGCGATTCGTTGGGCACTTGATGAAGTTGATCCTCGTATTATCACTTATGGAGAAGGTTGGGATCTGGGGACCGGTCTTGCACCTTATGATAAGGCCAAGAAGGACAATGCCTACCAGATGCCAAATATCGGATTCTTCAACGACGATCAGCGTGATGCCATCAAAGGAGGAGAAGTTTACGGCTCAATTAAGGCAGGATTTGTTAGCGGTGCAGCTACAGAACCGATTGTAGCCAAAGCTATTCTTGGTAGCCGAGAGTTGGGTTCATATCTTAGTCCAAACCAAGTTCTTAACTACGTGGAAGCCCATGATAATTATAACTTGCATGATTTGTTAGCAACCCTTCACCCAGATCACAGTTCAGATAAGATTATGCGTCAGGTCGAGACAGCAACAGCGATGAGCATTCTTATGCAAGGGATGTCCTTTATAGAGCTGGGGCAAGAATTTGGTCGCACCAAGCTCCTTGCTACAGGAGAAAATGGTGAGCTGACTCCAGCAGATAGAGAACGGGCCATGAATAGTTACAATGCTCCAGATAGTGTCAACCAGGTCAACTGGGATTTAATCAATGAGAGACAAGAGAGCATTGACTTTATTCGCCAGATTATTCGCCTAAAAACACAAAGGCGTGCTTTCTCTTATCCTACATACGAAGAAGTTTATCGTCATGTTTTCGTCCATACAGCTGCTGAAAATAGTGGATGGATTGTTTACGAAATTCACGGTGGAACAGAGCACTTATTGGTGGTATTCAATGCCAAGGGAACTTCTTTCTACTTTGAAAATGCAGGAAATCTTGAAATGCTTGTGTCCAATAGTCGTTCTAAAGAGTCTAATGTGATTGATGATATCAGCGTTGCAGTCTTGAAGGTTCTTTCGTAGTAAATGTTGTAAAAAGGTTTAGTTAAATCTAGACCTTTTTTGATTTTTATAAAAAAACCAATATCTAATAGGAATAAATTTCAAATAATTTGAAGAATCAAGTTTGTGAAAAAAATATCAATATTTTCCAAAAAGGGGTTGTAATTTTCTGAAAATTTGATAAAATAAGGTTTAATCATTTTCAGGAGGAAGAGAATTTGACAAATTATCAGAATTTAGTGAATGGAAAATGGAAATCATCAGAGAATGAAATTGCCATCTATTCTCCCATTAATCAAGAAAAGTTGGGGACAGTACCCGCTATGAGTCAGGCTGAAGTAGATGAGGCTATGAAAGCAGCGCGTGCAGCTCTCCCAGCATGGCGTGATTTAGCACCAGTTGAGCGTGCAGCTTATTTGCATAAGACAGCAGACATTTTGGAACGTGATAAAGAAAAAATTGGTACCATTCTTGCTAAGGAGGTTGCAAAAGGGATTAAAGCAGCCATTGGAGAAGTAGTACGTACAGCAGATTTGATTCGTTTTGCTGCCGAGGAAGGTCTCCGTATCACTGGACAAGCAATGGAGGGTGGCGGTTTTGAAGCTGCAAGTAAAAATAAACTAGCCGTTGTTCGTCGTGAGCCAGTTGGAGTTGTGTTAGCTATCGCGCCATTTAACTACCCAGTCAACCTTTCTGGATCTAAGATTGCTCCGGCCTTGATTGCAGGAAATGTCGTTATGTTTAAACCACCAACACAAGGATCTATTTCTGGTCTCTTGCTAGCTAAAGCATTTGACGAAGCCGGAATCCCAGCAGGTGTCTTTAACACCATCACTGGACGTGGTTCTGAAATCGGAGACTACATCATCGAACACAAGGAAGTGAACTTCATTAACTTTACAGGTTCAACACCGATTGGTGAGCGTATCGGTCGTTTGGCTGGTATGCGCCCGATTATGCTGGAGCTTGGTGGGAAAGATGCAGCAATTGTCTTAGAAGATGCAGATTTAGAAAATGCAGCTAAGCAGATCGTAGGTGGTGCCTTTAGCTACTCTGGGCAGCGTTGTACCGCTATCAAACGTGTTTTGGTTGTGGAAAGCGTAGCAGACAGATTGGCTGAATTGCTCCAGGCTGAAGTTGCTAAGCTAACTGTCGGTGATCCATTTGACAATGCTGATATCACACCTGTTATTGACAATGCTTCAGCTGACTTCATCTGGGGATTGATTCAGGACGCTCAGGAAAAGGGTGCCAAAGCGCTCAGCACAATCAAACGTGAGAACAATCTCATTTGGCCAGGACTTTTTGATTATGTCACAAGAGATATGAAATTAGCCTGGGAAGAACCATTTGGACCAGTTCTCCCAATTATCCGAGTTGCAGATGCCAACGAAGCACTAGAAATTGCTAATGAATCAGAGTTCGGTCTTCAATCTTCAGTCTTTACAAATGACTTTAAGAAGGCGTTTGAAATCGCTGAAAAACTTGAAGTGGGAACCGTTCATATTAATAATAAAACACAACGCGGACCAGATAATTTCCCATTTCTTGGTGTAAAAGGTTCTGGTGCAGGAGTGCAAGGAATTAAATACAGTATCGAAGCGATGACAAATGTTAAATCCATTGTTTTTGATGTGAAATAATTTATAAAATCAGGAAAACGACTTCCTGATTTTATTTTTTTCAAAAAAATACAGTTTAAAATTGATAAAAAACGAATATTCTGGTATTATAATAAAAAAATATATGGAAATTGTTTCGTATTCTATTTTCTGGATATATTTTTTAAAATGCTAGGAAATTTTTTGAAGGCTTTCATAAAAAAATATGATTTCCTTCGTAAATTACTTGAAAGTTATCTTAAAAGAGTGTATAATAGAATTATAGAAAACGCTTACAAATGAAAGGGGATTGAATGAATAATCAAGAAGCATTAAGAACCTTTACTACAGGTGAGAATTTTCACCTCCAGCATTATTTAGGAGCGCATAGAGAGGAGAAAAACGGAGAAATTGGCTATACCTTTAGGGTTTGGGCACCAAATGCACAAGCAGTTCATCTAGTTGGTGATTTTACTAATTGGGTTGAGAATCAAATTCCTATGGTTCGTAATGAAGCAGGTGTTTGGGAAGTCTTTACGAGTCAGGCTCAGGAAGGTCAGATTTATAAATATCATATCACGCGTGCAAATGGTCACCAGATTATGAAGATTGATCCGTTGGCAGTTTATTTTGAAACTAGACCGGGTACAGGAGCAGTTCTGACCAATATCCGTGAAAAGAAATGGAAAGATGGTCTTTGGCTAGCACGTCGCAAACGTCTGGGATTTTTCGAGAGACCAGTTAATATATACGAGGCCCATGCAGGATCTTGGAAGAGAAATCCAGACGGTAGTCCCTATACTTTTTCGCAACTGAAGGACGAGTTGATTCCATACTTGGTTGAGATGAACTATACACATATTGAGTTCATGCCTTTAATGGCTCATCCACTTGGATTGAGTTGGGGCTATCAGCTTATGGGGTACTTTGCTTTTGAACATTCCTATGGCAGACCTGAGGAATTCCAAGATTTCGTTGAAGAGTGTCATATAAATAATATCGGTGTTATCGTAGACTGGGTTCCAGGTCATTTCACTATTAATGATGATGCGTTGGCATATTATGACGGCACACCAACTTTTGAATACCAAGATCATAACAAGGCTCATAACTACGGTTGGGGGGCGCTGAATTTTGACCTCGGGAAAAATGAGGTCCAGTCTTTTCTTATTTCAAGTATTAAATTTTGGATTGATTTTTACCACTTAGATGGTATTCGGGTCGATGCAGTGAGTAATATGCTGTATCTAGATTATGATAATGCTCCTTGGACTCCAAATAAGGACGGTGGAAATCTTAACTACGAGGGTTATTATTTCCTTCAACGGTTGAACACAGTTGTCAAGTTAGCTCATCCAGACATCATGATGATTGCAGAAGAAAGTTCATCAGCGACAAAGATTACTGGTATGAAAGAAATGGGCGGCCTTGGATTTGACTATAAATGGAATATGGGCTGGATGAACGACATTCTCCGTTTCTACGAGGAAGATCCGATTTATCGTAAGTATGACTTTAATCTTGTGACTTTCAGCTTTATGTATGTTTTCAATGAAAACTATCTCTTACCTTTCTCACATGATGAGGTAGTTCATGGTAAGAAGAGTATGATGCATAAGATGTGGGGAGATCGCTACAATCAGTTCGCTGGTCTGCGCAATCTCTACACCTATCAAATTTGTCATCCAGGTAAGAAACTCTTGTTCATGGGTAGTGAGTACGGACAATTCCTAGAATGGAAGTCTGAGGAGCAGTTGGAATGGTCTAATCTAGAAGATCCGATGAATGCCAAGATGAAGCATTTCACTTCACAACTGAATCAATTCTATAAAGAGCATCGTTGTCTGTGGGAAATTGATACTAGTTATGACGGCATAGAGATTATCGATGCTGATAATAGAGATCAGAGTGTCCTTTCCTTTATTCGTAAGGGCAAGAAGGACGAAATATTAGTCTGTGTCTTTAATATGGTACCAGTTGAACGTAAGGACTTTACGATTGGTTTACCTGTTGCAGGTATTTACGAAGAAGTTTGGAATACAGAATTAGAAGAATGGGGAGGTGTGTGGAAAGAGCACAATCAAACAGTTCAGACTCAAGAAGGCTTATGGAAAGATTATGAGCAGACTTTGACCTTTACCTTGCCTGCCATGGGAGCAAGCATATGGAAGATCAAGCGTCGTTTGAAACCAGCTAAGAAAAAAGAATAATGGGCTGATGATTAAAATTTTTTAGATTTTAAAAACGGATGTACTTGTATTGGACTTGAAACACAAGAGAAATGGATTTCCTATTATTTTTATAAAAAAGTTTGACTTCCGACCTTCTTTCGATTTTAACGTTCACATGTCTTTATAAAGGAGTAGAAAATGAAGAATGAAATGCTAGCTTTGATCCTTGCGGGTGGGCAAGGAACACGTCTCGGAAAACTCACTCAAAGCATTGCCAAACCGGCAGTGCAATTCGGTGGGCGCTACCGTATCATTGACTTTGCTCTTTCCAACTGTGCAAACTCTGGAATCCATAATGTTGGTGTGATTACGCAATACCAACCTCTTGCTTTGAATAACCATATCGGAAATGGTTCGAGCTGGGGACTAGATGGTATTAACACAGGTGTTTCTATCCTTCAACCCTACTCTGCAAGCGAGGGAAATCGTTGGTTTGAAGGGACTAGTCACGCTATCTACCAAAACATTGACTACATCGACAGTGTTAATCCTGAGTATGTTTTGATTCTTTCTGGTGACCACATCTACAAGATGGACTACGATGATATGCTTCAGTCCCATAAGGATAACAATGCCAGTTTGACAGTAGCTGTCCTAGACGTACCTCTCAAAGAAGCTAGCCGTTTCGGTATCATGAATACAGATGCCAATAACCGTATCGTTGAATTCGAAGAAAAACCTGCTCAACCTAAGTCTACAAAGGCTTCTATGGGGATTTATATTTTTGACTGGAAACGGCTTCGCAATATGCTTGTTGCTGCTGAAAAGAGCAATGTGGATATGTCAGACTTTGGTAAGAACGTTATCCCTAACTATCTCGAGTCTGGTGAAAGTGTCTATGCCTATGAATTTAACGGCTACTGGAAAGATGTTGGTACGATTGAGTCGCTTTGGGAAGCCAATATGGAGTACATTTCACCAGAAAATGCCTTGGATAGCCGTAATCGTCAATGGAAAATTTACTCTAGAAACTTGATTTCACCACCAAACTACTTTGGTGCGCATGCACACGTTGAAGATTCATTGGTCGTGGATGGCTGTTTTGTAGATGGCACTGTTAAACGTTCGATTCTTTCAACAGAAGCACAAGTACGTGAAGGTGCTGAGGTCGTTGATTCTGTCATCATGAGTGGGGCTATTATTGGCCATGGAGCAAAGATTACTCGTGCTATTATTGGTGAAGGTGCCATTATTGCAGACGGCGTAGAGATTGACGGAACTGACGAAGTACAAGTAGTAGGATACAATGAAGTAGTGGGGGTAGCAACAGATGAAGATTGATAAATATTCAGCCATTTTAGGAAACACAGTTGGTTTTCATGATATGTCAACATTAACAGAACACCGTCCGGTAGCTAGCTTACCTTTCGGTGGGAAATACCGTTTGATTGACTTCCCCCTTTCCAGTCTTGCAAATGCAGGTGTTCGTAGTATCTTTGGTATTTTCCAACAAGATAATATCAGCTCTGTATTCGACCATATCCGTTCAGGTCGTGAGTGGGGCTTGTCCACCCTTCTAAGTCACTACTATCTAGGAATTTACAATACTCGTGTTGAAAGCAGTACGGTTGGAAAAGAGTATTACCAACAGCTTCTTACCTACTTGAAACGTTCAGGTTCAAACCAAACTGTTTCGATTAACTGCGATGTGCTGGTGAATATTGACTTGAATCAAGTCTTCCACCTACACAATACAACGAAAGGTCCAATCACAGTTGTATATAAGAAACTTCCGAAGAAAGACATTTCTGATGTGAATGCTATCTTGGAAATTGATGAAACTGACCATGTTCGTTCGCACAAACTATTTGATAACAAATCTACGGATGAACTCTTCAACATGTCTACAGATATCTTTGTTGTGGATACTCCTTGGTTGATTGAACGACTTGAAGAAGAGGCTCAGAAAGAATATCCTGAAAAGTTACGCTATGTTCTTCGTGATTTAGCTGCAAAAGAAGGAGCTTTTGCTTACGAATACACAGGCTACTTAGCGAACATTCATTCTGTTCAGTCCTATTATCAAGCAAACATCGATATGCTTGAATCTAAAAAATTCTACTCTCTTTTCTCACCAAATCAAAAGATTTATACAAAAGTTAAGAATGAAGAACCAACCTACTATGCGAATACTTCAAAAGTAAGTAGTTCTCAGTTTGCTTCTGGTAGTATCATTGAGGGTGAAGTAGTTCAGTCAGTCCTATCTCGTAACATTTATGTTCATAAAGATAGTGTGGTGAAGGACAGCATTTTATTCCCTCGAGTTGTGATTGGTCAGGGTGCCCAAGTTGAATATGCTATCTTGGACAAGGGTGTTGAAGTTGCGGACGGTGTTGTCATTCGAGGAACAGCAGAACATCCAGTTATAGTGAAGAAGGGTGAAACAGTAACAGAGGACATTTATTCATGAAAATTTTATTTGTAGCGGCAGAAGGAGCCCCCTTTTCAAAAACAGGTGGTTTGGGCGATGTCATTGGCGCACTTCCTAAATCACTTGTAAAAGCGGGGCACGAAGTTGCAGTTTTCTTGCCTTACTATGATATGGTAGAAGCTAAGTTTGGTGACCAGATAGAGGATGTTCTCCACTTTGAGGTTAGTGTAGGATGGCGTAGACAGTACTGTGGTATTAAAAGAACTGTCTTGAATGGGGTTACCTTCTACTTCATTGATAATCAGTATTATTTCTTCCGTGGTCATGTGTACGGTGATTTTGACGATGGTGAACGCTTTGCCTTTTTCCAACTGGCTGCTCTTGAAGCCATGGAACGCATCGATTTTATCCCTGACCTTCTCCATGTTCATGATTACCACACAGCAATGATTCCCTTCTTGTTAAAAGAAAAGTACCATTGGATTCAGGCATATCAAGGAATCAGAACAGTTTTAACTATTCATAATTTGGAATTCCAAGGTCAATTTTCTGAAGGAATGTTGTGGGATTTGTTCGGTGTTGGATTTGAACGCTATGCTGATGGCACTCTTCGCTGGAATGATTGTCTCAACTGGATGAAAGCAGGGATTCTCTACGCGGATCGTGTCTCAACCGTTTCTCCTAGCTATGCGCACGAGATTATGACCAGTCAGTTTGGATGCGGTTTGGACCAGATTCTTCGCATGGAGTCTGGTAAGGTTTCAGGTATTGTCAATGGTATTGACGCAGATCTTTATAATCCTCAAACAGACCCACTTTTAGACTATCATTTTGATAAGGAAGATTTGTCTGGAAAAGCTCAAAACAAAGCAAAATTGCAAGAGAGAGTTGGGTTACCAGTGCGAGCAGATGTTCCTCTAGTTGGGATTGTCTCTCGTTTGACGCGCCAAAAAGGTTTTGATGTTGTGGTAGAAAGCTTGCATCGTTTCTTACAAGAAGACGTTCAAATCGTTCTTTTAGGGACAGGAGATCCTGCTTTTGAACATTCCTTCTCTTGGTTTGCTCAAGTCTATCCTGATAAGCTATCAGCAAATATCACTTTTGATGTCAAGCTCGCTCAAGAAATTTACGCAGCTTGTGATCTCTTCCTCATGCCAAGTCGTTTTGAACCATGTGGCTTGTCTCAAATGATGGCGATGCGCTATGGAACTCTACCATTGGTTCATGAGGTTGGTGGTTTGCGTGATACGGTTCAATCCTTCAATCCGATCGAAGGAACTGGTACTGGATTTAGCTTTGACAATTTAACACCATACTGGCTTAACTGGAGTTTCCAAACAGCCTTGGATGTTTATAAGTACCAGCCGGACGTTTGGAGAAATCTACAAAAACAAGCTATGGAATGTGATTTCTCATGGGATACAGCCTGTAAATCTTACCTGGACTTGTACCATAGTTTAGTCAACTAATAGATAAAATCGTATGATGACTTCATACGATTTTTGGGCTGTTTAGAGAGGAGAACTGATGACTCAAGTAATGGGGCTCTGTGTCATGGATGTTGATGGGACCTTAATCCTAGAAGAAGTGATTGATTTGTTGGGAAGAGAAGCAGGTTGCGAAGAAGAAATATCGCAGATTACAAGCCAGGCAATGCGAGGTGAATTGGATTTTGAAACAAGTTTAAGAGCAAGAGTGGATTTGTTAAAAGGTCTTCCGGTTTCGGTCTTTGATACTGTCTTCAAATCCATTCATCTGTCCAAGAATGCTCAAGAATTTATCTCCGTACTTCAAAAGAAGGGCATTCTAGTCGGTCTAGTTTCTGGTGGGTTTGCACCAATAGTTGAGAGATTAGCAGAATCCCTTGGTATCTCCTATTTCTCTGCTAATCAGTTGGAAGTTAAAGACTGCTTTTTAACAGGAAAATTAGTTGGTGAAATTGTGACAGATCAAGTAAAACAAGCTACGCTTGAGATTTGGAGAAAGGAATTAGGACTTTCCAAAGAAAGAACGATTGCCATCGGTGATGGAGCTAATGACCTTTTGATGTTAAAGTCAGCAGGTCACGGTATAGCCTTTTGTGCCAAGGAGGTCGTAAAAGCTGAGATAGCTTGTCATGTAGATACGAGGGATTTTTTAGAAGTTTTGCCTTTGATTGATTTCTTAGAATGAGAGGGAACTATGAAAATTGTAATCGCACCCGATTCTTTTAAAGAAAGTTTGACGGCGGAAGAGGTCGCTCAAGCTATAAAAAGGGGCTTCGAACAGTCAATAGCGGATGTAGAATGTCTGCTTTGTCCTGTTGGCGATGGTGGGGAAGGAACTGTAGATGCTATTCGACATTCTCTTGAACTCGAAGAAAAATGGCAAGAGGTTACGGGACCTTTTGGTCTAAATGAAGCAATGCGTTGCTTTCAAAAAGGTCAAATAGCGCTCTTTGAAGTTGCTGACTTGGTTGGTCTTGGAATGATTCCGCGGGAGAAACGAAACCCTCTCCACATCCAAACCAGAGGTATTGGAGAGTTGGTTCGCCATCTCATTGATCTTGGAATGAAAGAAATCTATATCGGTGTCGGCGGTACAGCAAGTAATGATGGCGGAATTGGTATTGCCGCTGCTTTAGGTTATCGCTTTTATGATAAGAATGGAAAAGAATTGCCAGCTTGCGGTCAGACTTTGCTTGAGTTCGAGTCAGTTTCAAATAGCAAGTTGTATAGGATTCCTGAAGATGTGAAAATCCGCATTTTAGCAGATGTCGTGAGCCCTCTATGTGGTCATCAAGGAGCGACCTATACATTTGGAAAACAAAAGGGCTTGGATCCTGCTTTGTTTGAGACAGTAGATTTGGCTATACAGCGGTTCTATGAAAAATTTTCACCATCAACCCTCTCTCTTAAAGGAGCAGGAGCCGGCGGTGGGATTGCGGCTGGGCTCTGTGCCTTTGCTGAGGCCACTATTGTATCTGGGATTGACACTTGCTTAGATTTGATTGATTTTGATAAGAAAGTTGTAAGTGCTGACTTGGTTATCGTTGGAGAAGGCAGACTGGATAGTCAAAGCTTTGTTGGAAAAGCTCCTATCGGTGTAGCAAAAAGAACCCCTAACGGAGTTCCAGTTATCGCTATTTGTGGTAGTCTTGCTGATGATTTGCCTCCCCTACCATTCGAAAATATACAAGCTGTCTTTTCTATTTTAGAGAAAAGTGAACCTTTGGAGGATAGTTTGAAAAATGCAAGTCTCTATTTGGAGCACACAGCTACTAATATTGGTCGTTTGTTAAATTTGAGAAATCATTAACCAAACCATTTTTTCCAGATAGATTTTTTAGGAACCTCTGTCTTTTTCTCTTCCCAGAGGCTTGAGAAAGCAAGTCTGAGGTCCTTTTCATCTACTTGAACAGGTTCATTTGTATGAATGACAAGACCGAAAGGAGAGGTGATATGATCGTCTGAAACAATAGTCGCCTGACAGTTGCTTTCCTTTGCTTGTCTTAAGTAAAAGACCTGTTTGTCAAACTCGATACTTGGTGAGATTTTCACAAAAAGTATCTCTACCTTTTCTTGAAAACTTTCTAAAATAGAGAAAAATCCATGTTCTAATTCAGAACTATTGGCAGTACTGATATCCGCGTAGCCAAGAACTCTTTCCTCGAAAGTGCCGAGATAGCGGCGTTGTTCGTCAGGGTTTATTTTCGGCCCACCATGAGCTTTTTCTAGTAGTTGTTTTGATAAATCTGTCATAAAAACAGTATATCACAAAAATCGCAAGAAAACAGATAAAAGAAAGCGATTACTTTATAAAGTTAAGGAAAATTTGCACAAAGATAACGTTT